>NZ_JANSIH010000323.1:0-13748 GCF_047462075.1 Synechococcus sp. R55.2 | reverse complement strand
TGTAAGACCAGAACGATTGAGGAAAACGCGGATAGAGCAGCAATGCCTTCATACCGACCAGCTCCTAAATCCCAGCGTAATTGATTTCATCCTCGCCTTTTTCCCATTCGTTTTTATTGATTAGGCAATCCTACAAGTGGCCTTGAATAAAGCTGCTGTAAAAACTTTTCGGTATGCTTACCCGTAGTACCTTCTTTGGGTTAGTAGTTTACAGGTTTTGTGCAGGTTTCCTATGGAGAAGCTTGTGATTCTTGAGCAGCGATTGAGCAGGTAGGGCCAAGAGAGTGCAGTTGCCGATGACTTCAAAGGACGGCTGCCACCGGGTAGCGTATTGACGTTCTCCCAGCCTACTCTTCAGGAAGCCTCTCTGGATGACTATCTAACCAAGGATCTGAGCTGAGCCTTAAAAGTTACTGAAGAGATTGCTCACTGAATAACTGAATAAAGTGTTGCCGCAATTCTTTCGAGAACAGCAATATCAACCCTGGCCCTTGGCAGCTCCAGACAGAGTCAGTTCTGCACACCTTGCTCGAAAACCTGCTGAACCAAGCCACTGACGATGGAAAGTACAATCGCGCCGACGAACGCCCAACCGAAGTTATCGATATTGAAAGCGTTCCCGGCCAGCTTATCGGCAATGACCAAGCAGATGCCGTTCAAAATTAGCCAAAACAAGCCCAGGGTAAGAATTGTAATCGGCAGGGTGATCAACCGGAGAATCGGCCTGACCAAACCATTGACCAGACCAATGGCCAGAGCCGCCACCAAAGCACCCCCGAATCCAGAGACGTGGATTCCGGGCAAAAGCCAAGCCAGGATCATTACACTCAAGGCTGACATCAGCCAGGTGGCCAAAAGAGTTGCCATGCTCCCTCCTCTGCCCTGATGGGGCCGCGATTTTGCCCTCTATGCTAGCCGATCTGCTCAGGGATCCCTTGCGCAGAAACCTCTCCAGGGCTGTAAGTTTGCAGGGCCAACGCATGAATGCTCCACCCCATCTGTTCGGCTAGGGCAGCATACACCAGGCGATGTCGCTGTAGAGTCGTTTTGCCAACAAACAGAGGCGACACCACTTGAACTCGGTAGTGCCCTCCTGTCCCGCCCCCGTGGCCGATGTGAAGGTGGGACTCATCCTCTACCTGCACATGAAGAGCCTGCAGCTTCTCAGTCAGGTGCTGCCGAAGGTATTCGGGGGTAAGCATGGCAACCCTTCTGGATGAGATGGGATCCCTTAAGGTTGAGCCGTGGCCTTGGCAAAGGCTGCCTCGACCAGAGGACGCAGCTCGTTGCAGGCGTGCATCTCTTGGATGATGTCGCAACCGCCCACAAACTCTCCATCGATATAGATCTGCGGGATAGTAGGCCAGTTGGAAAACTCTTTGATCCCCTGGCGGATCTCGGGATCCTCGAGGACGTTAATCGCCGTGTAGGGGAAGCCCAAACTATCCAGCACACGAACGGCGGCATAGGAAAACCCACATTGGGGCATTTCCGGGGTGCCCTTCATGTAGATGAGCACCTTGTGGGTACGGATTTGTTCACGGATTTTCTCTTCCAAAAGGGGATCCAGCATGGTGTTCAACCACTATAGCGACAACAGCCGATAGGCAAACCGACATCCTATCGAGATCTCATTTTCGTTCACTTCTAACATACTTGGCACTCTCCCCACGGCTAGGCCGAGGGATTCTTTTTCGCAATCACCAGTACCCCCATCATGCCCCACGCTAGGGGGTAGAACTTGGCGCTGGCAAACCCTGCTTGCAGGGCCATTTGTCGTTGCTCTTCTCCAGAGGGGAAGCGATCTAGGCTAGGATCGATGTAGGCATACTCGGATCCCAGTCCCAAAGTTTTGGCCTGGGCAACCACCTGAGTGTTCAAGTACCAGCGCTGAAATTGTTCGCAAAGAGGGATCCCTGTGGGGCGGTGAAAATCCAAAATGGCGGCACGACACCCTGGCTTCAGTACTCGCCCAATCTCTCGCAAGGCTTGGGGAATATCGGTTACATTGCGCAAGCCGTAGCCCATGGTAATGGCATCGAAGCTACTGTCGGGAAAAGGTAAGGCCAAGGCATCTCCCAAAACCCACTCCAGGGAGTAGCCAGGGAAGAGCCGGGAGCGACGCCGGGCAATCGCCAGCATGGCGGGAGAGAAATCTAGGCCCACCACATGTCCCCTTCGTCCTACTCGGCGGGCCAACTGCAGAGCCAGATCACCGGTTCCACAGCACAGATCCAGCACATATCCTCCTGAGCTGGCGCCCGACCAACGCACGGCCATACGCTTCCAAACCTGATGGAGGCCCAGGCTCAAGGTTTGGTTGAGGGAGTCATAGTGGGGAGCAATGCGGTCAAAAAGCGCTCGGATTTCCTCAGGCTGTTCAAAGGTTGGGCTAGGCACCGGTTCTCAACTCCACCTCCTGTTTCCGCGTATCCTACAGACCTTTGGATCCCCGACCTGAAGCCACTACGGCGGCACCGGGATCCCGCTGGCCCCTACTCGGTGGCGGCGGCTGGGGTAATCAGCCAAACTCAGGGACAGGGATCGGGATCCGGCTAGGCTCGAGGCTGGGATGCGGATGGTTCCCTGGAAGACTTGGCTATTGGGGGGCAGCTCCCCCGGCAAACCCTGGGTGAGCGCGTTGATTGACCGTCCATTGTCGTCAGTAATGTTCAGGAAGCTATAGAGAAAGCGCACCGTCTCTGCCGAGTTGTTTTGCATAGCTACATTCAGAACCACTTGGCTTCCCTCGCGACGAACCGAGAGCACCTGCATAGAGACCTGTCCACCGGCGGCAATTGGTAGGGGGGGCGGAGGTGGTGTGGGCGCCGGCGGGGCAGGAACTCCGTCCTGCTGACGGGAACGAGAAGGTGGAGGAGATGGGGTGGCGGGGCGAGGAGTTGGCGACGGGGCCGCCGCCAATTCAGGAGACAATCTGGGGGTGGGTGTTGGAGTGGGAGTTGCAACCGGCGTGGGTGCTGGGGTAAAGAGGGGGGTGGGAGTTGGGGACGGACGAAGGCTGGCTTCGGCTGCTGCAATTACCTCAGCCTCGTTCAGCAAGGGCACAGTACGGGGATCCCGAACTTCGCGGGAGCGAGAAGCCTGACCGGAGCCGGTGACAGGAGAAGAAACCCCGGATAGGGCTCGCTGGCCAAATAGGTAGCCCAAGCAAGCGCTCAACACCGTTGTGAAGAGAAATGCGCTCGTCCAAAACAGCACCCCCGAGAATGTGGAGGTGAACTCCTGAGATAGTCTGGCCGGTCTGCGCAAAGGCTGTTAACTCCTGCTGCTGGTTCGCTTACCCGATCATACGAAAGTGACGGAGAAGCTAGGGGTTCTCGACCGGGGCAGAGTTTTTGCGTTGTTGCTCATGGGCCTGTAGCGGGGCGCTGTCTAAGTTGGGCAGCCGCTCCCCCAGCCACCAACCCGGATCTTCCCAGCTCAGGGATCCCAGCCATTTCCCGGCCCGATCTGCCAAGACCAAGCCCAACAAAACGGGAGCAGTGGTGATCCCCAGCGCTAGGCTGAGCCAGAGCGGTTGAGCAGATCGAAAAGAGGCCGAAGCAGCCTTTTGTTCAGGCGGAGATATTGGCTTGGGATCTGTCATGGTCGAGCTTTTGAGCCTGAAGTTCAAGTGCGCTGTTGTTAGGTTAATCTCAAGCGTCAGTGGATTTCCAGCGTAATGTCGATTGTGCTGATCTGCGGCCCTGTGCGCTCCGGCAAAAGCCGGCTGGCAGAGGGTTTGGCTGCCGCTTCAGGCTTGCCGGTTGTCTACCTGGCTACCGGGCCAAAACCCGATCCCAAGACGGATCCAGAATGGGCAGAGCGCGTTCAACAGCACCGGCAACGGCGGCCTTCCAGTTGGCAGACTTGGGAAACCGGGAGGGACTTGGGGGCAGAACTGCAAAAGTTGCCCCAGCCCTGTTGTGCGCTGGTGGATTCGCTGGGGGGATGGGTGGCGCAGGGCCTAGACTGTCCCTCTTCAGAATGGGATCCCTTGGTGCAATCCTTCTTGGCAACCTTGCAAAGCCATAGAGGGGAGATCCTCCTGGTGTCTGAAGAAGTGGGCTGGGGGGTGGTGCCCGCTTACCCACTGGGGCGGCGGTTTCGGGATCGGATGGGGGAACTGACCCAAAGGCTGGCTCCCCTGGCCGACCAAGTGTTTTTGGTAACGGCAGGTTTTGCCCTGGATCTCACCCGTCTAGGGATCCCGGTGGCAGGCAAGATGGAACAGAGCTGAGATAAGCTGCATTTGCAAGCCAGATAGCCGTGTCGCTGTGCCGATTACCTTCTACCTTCCCGCCAAGGCCATTCAAACTCTGGATCTCACCCCCGGCCATGAGCTGGTGAAAACCCTGATGGCGGATCCCGTGCGTGCTGCCCAGCAGGTGCAATGCGCCATCGATTGGCCGCGCAGCCCTGAGGATCCGCGGGAGCTGTCCGAGATCCCGGAGGTGCGCCTGTGGTTTATTCGGTGGGATACGGTCTACCCCTGGATGCCCTACTTCCTCAATTGGCGTCAAGGAGAACTGGCCCGTTACGCGGCTATGATGGTGCCCCACCAATTCAACCCTCGGGAGGGCATTGTTTACAACCCAGAAGCGTTGGAGATCTTCGTCTACCAGAAGATCTTTGTGTTGATGCGGTGGTTCAAGCAGCAGAACCTGGGATCCGCCTCTATGCTGCGGGATATGGCTTTGGTGTTTGGCTTCGAGATCCAGCCGGAGTTTCTCGCCCTGTGGGAGGCAGAGCCATGAAGGTGATGGTGGCCGACACCTGGCCAGGGATCCCGGGAGCTACGGCAGTGGCCGACGCTTGGCAGCAGGTGGTTCAACGCCCTTGGGGCCGGCTCAGAGTGGATCCCAACCCTTCGGAAGCTCAGCTAAAGGCCCTCTGGCAACAAATCTCCGAGTGGGCAGGAGAAAAAGATCCCCTACTGGTTTTGCCGGGCAGCGTTGCCGATCCCATAGGGCCAGGCCAAACCTGGGCCGATCTAGCCCATGCGTGGGGGTTGAGCTTGCTGTTGACGTTGCAACGGGAGGCCGCCCTGAGCCAAGGTGCTGCTTTTGCCGCCCTGTTACGCCAAGCCAGGGCCCGTGGTTTGGGATGGGTGCTGGTTGGATCCCTGCCCGAAACTGGGGATCCCCAGGCTTTGGCAGAGCTGGATGCAGCTTTGATCCCACGCCTGGCAGCCCAAGTGGGAATGCCGGTGTTGGGGAGGATGGCTCCTGATGGCCAGATCCTTTGGGATACAGATGCTCTATCGCTCTGCGACGCTGGTAAAACCATTTTCAATCTGGCCGGAGCGGATCCTGCTAGAAGCGGGTCTCAAACTCGATGGAAATGACATTGTTGCCCTCAAAATCGGTACTGGCGCGGGTGAGGGTTTGCTCGTTGAAGCGGTAGCGGGCGCTGTAGCGGGTGGGCTGGAAGGGATCCGTCAAGTTCCGCTGCAGCGAGAGGGAAGTGGCCGGCCCCAGATCTCGGGCCACCTCCAAGGCCAGCCCCACTGAAGAACGGTTGGGAGCGCGGGTATCGATCTGGGGGATGGGGCTGAGGCGAATTTCATCCAGGCCAAGGGTATCCCGCAGAGCTTCCTGCAGCTCGCTGAGCAGGGCCGTTCCCGCCAGCCCGGCCACCCCTGCCTCTGGATTGAGTTGGGCCAAAGCCGTTCCCCCCAACAGGGCGACGATCTCTTCCGGGGAGCGGCTGGGGCTGCTGGAAAGGGACAGAACTCCATTGCGGGGATCCGCCTCGGCAAGTTGGCTGGCCCGCCCGTTGACCGTGGCAAAAATATCGATGCTCTGCTGGGATCCCGGCAGGTTGCGGTTGGTGTCGAAGGGGGAAAGATCTTGGGGGAAGCGGTACACCTCGAAGGCTTGGGTCATCAAGCGCAGGTTTAAGAAGGGATCAAAGGGGTTGTCCAAGTCGAAGGTGGCGGTGTTGGGGCGGGAGCGATCCAAGCGAAAGTTGGCGATGGGCAGGCTGACCCGGCCTCGCTCCAGAGTGATGGTGCCTGCCGGGCGCGGATCTTGGGGGGTGCCGAAAAGGCGCAAGGTGCCGGAAGCATTGAATTCAAACAAGTTAGGCCGCTGCACCCGGATCCGGGATCCCAAGGCCAGCTCCAGCCCATTCAACCGCGGCTGCCAAAAGGGTAGGGCTGTCGCGAACGTCGGCGGTGCAGAGTCCTCAGCCGCCTCTGTTGCGGTGGGTGGCTCAGGGCGAGGGCTTACATCCACAATCCCCTCGGAAACCTCTAAACGACCTTCAATCAACGGTCGCAGGAGCAGCCCCCCCACCACCACTTCTCCTTCCAGGCGGCCCGTGTAGAGATTGGGCAAGTTCAGGCGGATCCCTTGGAGCTGCAGGCTCAGCGGCTGCAGAGCTTCTCCTTCTTGCAAAGCTCCGCGAGAGTTGATGGGCAAAACGCCTCTGGCCACCAGGGATCCCTCCCCCAACTGTCCGCGCAGCTCCTGGACTTGCAGCTGATTGAGGTTAAAGGCGATCTGGCCTGTGAGGTCGGTAATGGGCTCCGGCAGGGCTGCCAGCTTGAGGATCCCGGAGTTGACGCTCAAGTTCCCCTGTAGGCTGGGCTCTCGTAAGGTGCCGCGGATGGTCAGCTCCAGTTGGCTTTGGCCGCCTTCCCAGCGCACTTGGTCGGTGAGGAGATTGATCAAGCGCAGGCCGCCGTTCTCAGCCTGTAAGCTCAGGTCGATCTGATCCTCTTTGGCTTGAACTTCGGCGAAGGGCAAGGTGTAGGGCACCAAGCCGGCAATGCGGATTGGCTCGTCGCCGTTGGCGAGAAGAGTGCTCTTCAAGCGCAGTTGTCCTTGTTGGTAGTCGAATTGTCCCGCCACCTCCCGCAGGGGCACTTGGTTAATCTGGGCGTTGACCACCGTCAGGGATCCGGTGGCACGGGGATCCCGCAGGTTGCCGGCCAGCTCCACATCCAGGTTGAGATCCCCCTGCAGCTCCAGCTCCTCTGGCAGGAAGCGGTCCAGCAAAGCCAGAGGCAATCCTTGGATTTGCAGGGATCCCGACTGTTCCTCTAGGCCCAGCTTGCCCACAAAAAGGGCTTGACGTTCGCCACTGCGCAACCGCAGCGGCTCCAACACCACTGCATCTCCAGCCAGGCTGCCCCTGGCAGTAAGGCTTTCGATGCCAAACTCCTCGGCTTGCCAATTCCGGCCCTCCAGTTGAAAGCTGACACGGGGCTGGGCAAGGTTGCCGGCAATACTCAAGCTGCCCTGAAACTCCCCTCGCAGACTCGTGGGCGGCGGGAAAGTGCTCCGCACCGCTGACGCGAACAGCGGATCCATGCGGCTGGCCAGAGTCTCCAGGTGGGCGGCCAGGATCTGAGCATAGTACTCTAGCTGCTCCAGGAGAGGATGGTTGGGCAAACCAACCGGATCGGTCTCCAACACCGAGGCAGGGCCCAAGGGGGGCAATTGGAAACCCCGGGTGGTGAGGTCGCGCCACTGCCGCCACTTGAAGGCGGAGATGATATCTTCTAGCCGACCTTGATGGGTGCTGATCTCTAGGTCAATTTGGGGAGCGAGAGCCGCCAAGGTGGGATCCAAACCGGCTTGCAGAAGAGTTGCAGGCAGCTCTAAGGTGCCCCTAGCCGTATAGGTGCTCTCGAACAAATCCAGTTGGGCTTGAGCAATGGTCAGCCGGGGAGAGCCGGAGTCGCCCGCAGTCTGGTAGTCAAAATCCACCGAGAAGCCCTGCACTTTCATCCCTCCCCACTGCAGATCCGCTACCGCAGCCCGTCCTTGGGCAGCACCACTCGCCAGGTCAACTGCCACCTCCCCATCGAGGTTCCCCTGTAGGCTGGCCCACGGCCCGGCAGCTAAGCCCCCCAGCAAAGCCAGCGGCAGCCGATTCACCGTCACCTGGAGCTGTTCCTGCTGTCGTTGACCTACTGCCTCCGCCTCCCCTCGCCGGACTTGAAATTGCAAAGGCTGCAACTGGGGATCCAACTGCAACGCCAGCCTGTCCTGCTGTCCCTGGAGATCCACCTCTACCCCTCGAGCAGACCCCTGGAAGGATCCGGCCAAGTCTTCAAATTCAACTCCTGCTATGCTGAGGCCCTGGAGCCGAGCCTCTCCCTCCACCTCTAGGTTGTCCAGGGATCCCCGAATCTGCCCCGAACCTTGCAGCACCCCCTCCACCAAGGGTGGCAGGCCGGGCACTTCTGCCAAGGAAACCCCATCCACAGCCAAGGCCAAATCCAGGGATCCCACCTGCAGGGTTTGAGGATCCACCGGGATCCGCCCCCGTATGCCGGCCAGCCGAGTTGCGTCGGCCAAGATCTCACCTTCTTGGATCACTAGGCCCGCCCCATCCCAGGCCACCTGGCCCCTTGCCTCTCCCAGAGGCTGCGACAGGATCACCGAGCCCTGCGCCCGCAGCGCCCCCAAAAAGCCCAGCTCCGACACCTCAGCCGTGTTCACCTGCGCCGTGAGGGCTCCTGAGAGGGATCCCGTCCATTGGGGGTTAAAGAAAGCCAGCGGCACATTCTGGGGGCTCACCTGGGCTTGCACTTGCCCTCCTGCCCACCGCCCCGCCACCTGCGCCTGCCCTCCTTCTACAGCCAAGACTGCCTGAGGCACCTCCACCACCCAACCGTCAGCCTCTGGCAAGAGCTGGAGCTGCCCTCTTCCGGCGATCTCTCCCCCTTGGGTTGCCCAGGTGGCCTCTACCTGAGGTTGGGATCCCGTCAGCGCCACCTGCACTTGCGCGGAAACCGGCCCCACCCAAGGAAGAGCGCCCCGGCGCGGCAAGTCTCCCCCGTAGAAAGCCAGCACCTGCTCCGCATCCATCCCCGTCACCTGCAGTTGGAACTGGCCCGCCAAGCCAGCAGCCCATTGCAATTGGCCGGATCCCTGAATGCGACCCCCCGCCGCCCTTAGGTCGATTGCCTCAAAAGTCAAGGTTTGATCCGCAAAGTGGAAGCCAAAGGCATACTCCGACACCGGCAGGCGATCCACCTGCCCCGGCGAAAGCCCCCGCAACTGTCCCCGAATCTGTGGCCGATCCAAGGGGCCGGTGACCGTTACGGATCCCCCCACCACCCCCTCCACCGCCACCGGCAGGCCAGTCACGTCAAACGTCTCTTGGATCTGTTGAAGACTGGCCGGCACCAGTTCCGCCTGCAAACCAAACCCCTGCCCCTGGCTCCAGTCCACAGGGCCTTTCAGCTCTGTGAAGGAAAGCTGACCCAAACGACCGCTGACTCCCTGCAGCTCCAGCCCCTGCAAGGTAAAGCCAACGGAGCCGTTCACCTCTTCAAAGGGATGCGGCAGCATCTCCAGCCCCAGCCGAGCCTGTTGAACCTGGGCCTGCCCCGTCAATGCCAGCGGTTGATCCCGCCGCCAAAGCACTTGCAGAGCCAAGCCAGTTTCCCCCTGCACCTCCGCAAAAGGGGCCGCCGGCACCACACTGGGCAAGAGATCCAAAGGCAGACGAGCCGCAGAAAGCGACACCGAACCGGAAGCCTGGGCGAAATCCGCCACCCCCCTGAGCTGCAGGGGGTACCCCCCCTCCCCCTCCCGAGGGAGCAACCGTGCCGTCGCCTGGAAACTGGCCCGCCCCCCGAAAAGATCCTCCTCTCCTGGCGGGGCATTGTGAGTCAGCCACACCTGCACCTGGCCCTGCAGCCGATCAAACTGGCGTCGCTCCCCCACCAAAGGGATGGCCGTCAGGGATCCCTGGCGCAAACGGATGTTCAGCCCCTGGAAAGGCAGGGATCCCTCCCCTTCGGGCAGTTGAAACTGCACATCCGCCCAGCCGCGATCCAGCGTTTCCATCAGCAGCAGTTGCGGCTGGTTTAGGGTAACATTCAGCACCCACTGACCCGTCTGCAGCCAAGTCCAGAAATCAGGGCTGAGGTCGATGGAGCCGATGGTGGCCAAATGCTCAATGCGGCTTTCTCCCAAACTCACCTGCCAAGGGGACAGAAACCTCACCTCCCCCAACTCCACCCGCCGCCGCGTCGCCTGAGATAGAACATCCTCCACCTGGGGCAGCACCTGAGTTTGAAGATAAGCCGCAGCCCCCCAAGCTGCCCCAAAAGCTGCAGCCGTTAAGCCCAAACCCAGCCCTGCCCCCACCCAAGCCAAAGCGCCGGGGGAAAGGTTGAATTGTCGCTGCTGCATCTCTGGATCTCGGTGATCTTCTCCCAACCGCCCACCCCTTAAAAACCTGTCAGGCTGCCAAAAGCCGTTCGTGCATTGCAGGTCGGCCCTGCCGGCAAAGTTGCCCCCATCCTACCCAAGGACTCCTGGCTTGCCACGAGGGAACAGAAAGAAGAAATCCCTGCTCCCAGGCGTAATTCCCCCAAAGACCCAGCGGAAAAATACCGTCTCGCGAAGAGAACGGGGATGCTAAGCTATCTCCACACCCGAGATTGAACCCACCTTGGGGCCTCTCTCAGGTGTTCCCTTCTGTCGAGATGGTTGAAAGGAGAAGAGCCATTCCGGAACCCCTATCTCTGACGGTCAGCTTGCGCGGCAGCCACGAAGCGCTGGAAAACTGCCAGGTCTTTCACCTGACCGGCCTTCTGGATGCCTTTTCCGAGCCGGTCTTTGTTAAGGTGGTCACCAAATACCTGGAAGAGGGATCCCCTAACCTGATCCTGGATTTGACAGGGATCGACTTCATCGACAGCTCTGGCGTCGGCGCCCTGGTGCAATTGGCCAAGCTGGTGCAGAGCCGTGCGGGTGTCTTTCAGGTGGTGAGCAATCCCCGCATCACCCAAACGGTGAAGCTGGTGCGCCTGGAGAAGTTCCTGTCTTTGCGCAACTCCTTGCAGGAAGCCTTGGATCGCCTGAAGGAAGGAAGTACGGGCAGTACAGAGACCGCCTGATACACAGTATGGGTCTGGGAACCTTTTGGGGGATCAGTGCTGGAGCAGGGGATCCCGACTGGATAACGGTCAAAGCAGCCCGCATCCTCAGCACGGTCAACTGGGTGGCCTGTCCCCAAAATGCTGCCGGCCAGCCGGGCTTGGCCTACCAAATTGTGCGCCCTTGGCTGCGACCGGAACAAACCCTGCTGCCTCTTCATCTGCCGTTTGTCACCCGGTCGGAAGTCCTGCAAGCTGCCTGGCAAGCGGCTGCCCAGCAACTGGCCCCACTCCTAGAAAGGGGAGAAGATGTTGCCTTTATCTGTGAGGGAGACGTGGGCCTCTACAGCACCTTTGCCTACGTGGCCCAAGCTTTGCGGGAGCGGATCGCCAACTTGCCCATCCAGGCCATACCGGGGGTGTGCTCTCCCTTAGCCGCTGCTGCTGCCCTGGGATCCCCCTTGGTGCTCGGCTCCGAGAAATTGGCGATTTTACCGGCTCTGTTTGCCCTCTCGGAACTGGAGCAGGCTTGTGCCTGGGCTGAGGTAGTCGTCCTCATGAAAGTGGCCTCTGTCTACCCTCAGGTTTGGCAGTGGCTGGCCGAAAGAGGTTGGCTGCAACAAGCCAGCTTGGTGGTCTGGGCCGGCTGGCCCCAGCAAACCCTCTTCCCCACCCTGGAAGGACTGGCCGACTACCAGCCCCCCTACTTTTCCCTGCTGATCCTGCGTTCTCGGCCCCGAAATCAAGATTCTCTTAACCTGGAAAACGAGCTACAGCTGGAATGAGTTTTCTAGGATAGGGAATGAGTTCCTTCCGGCGATTAAGCCCGAAGCAGGGGTTGGTCGGTATTTTTTTGCGTGTGTTTCCATTGAGCTTAAGTCCCGTACCGAGCCGGCTTGTTTCCCCAAAAAAGCAGGTATCTTGTGCCGGAAAGATGTCAAGGAAACCCAGTCCAGCATCCTTAGGATCCTTGCGTTGACCTACATCAAAAAGAGATGAAAAGACCAAGTTAAAGGAATGATCCGACCTGTTAAGAATAGTTGCCAACCTGGGTTGAGGGATCGGCTATAGGTTAGATTATGAATGTAGTGATTCAGGCGAGGAGGATAATATCTCATCCCCATCTCAAATGCGAGGCACCGCTTCTCGACTGACTCAAATCCAAAATTCTCTCCAAAGTTCTCTGTCGGTCAACGCTCTGATCCAAACTTCCGATCCGTTGCTTCGGCAGATTCTCCTGAGAAGTGGTTGTCTCGCCCAGCAGGGCACCTGGTACCTACGACAGGTTTTCCTCAAAGCAGAAAAGGGGAGTTAGGCAGATAGCAGTTGGGCTTGCTGCACAAGCCACTGGGAAAGTGAGAGAGCGCTCTAGGTGTTCCTCAAATAATCCTCAAATAAAAGTGGTTTTGCCAGATCAACAAGCTCAGCCGGCTATTTTGAGTCTCCATTCATGAGCGAGTCAGGGTGGGAAAATCGGTGATCAGGTTCAGGTGCTCTCAACCTGCAAGCTCTGCGAGTCGGAACCAGCGCTCAGTGGGACAAGGACTGCGGGCTTTAGCAATTCGAGGTTCTCTCAGTTCATAGTTTCACTCTCACTTTCAGGAGGTTGCTATGTTTACCTTTCTCTCAAAGATTGCTAGAGCAGTTGTCCGCATATTCGCTCCTGCCAAGTCCGATCTGGTGGAAGTGGGTTACCAGCCCATCACGGATGATATCTATCGCATCAACGGCTCAGCCTGCCATTTTAGCGATCTGGAGATCTCATCGTAAACCTCAGAGTCGGATTCTGGTGTCGGAGCGGCCACTGGCGCTGGCCTAGAAATTGGAAAGGAAATTGGAAAGAAAAAAGTAGTTGGAGCGGTTGGATCAGCTACAAGTTAAGACAACTGAATAAGTCTTAGTTAAGTCTTGGATGCGGTTAGTCCGCGTCGGCAGGGGTGGTTTTCCTCCCTGTGGCCAAGTTCTACCGGTTCAGTGGTGGCTCCCCGTGGGGGTCACCACTTATTGTTTTGTTGTTTGCAAGTTGTTTGGGAAAATAAGGAGAATGCTTGCGGTTGCCCCGTCTCAACCTGTGTTGCCTTCCCCTGTGGTTTACCCGGCTACACCGGGCGATCTGGATCCCTTGGCCGAAGTTCTGGCGCAGGTTTTTTATCCGCCCTCAGGCCTGCAACGCTGGATCCACCCGATTTGCAAGCTGGGTATTCGCGAAGATTTGCGCCTCAGGCTGGCCACAAGGGATCCCTACTATTGCTGTCTGGCGGCTGCGGTGGGATCCGAGGTGGTAGGCACTGCCGAGATCTCTTTGCGGGTCATCGCCCATGGGAAGTATCCCTACCTTTCCAACTTGGCGGTGCTGCCCGGCTGGCGGCGGCGAGGAATTGCCCGTCTGCTTTTGCTCAGTGCTGAAGAAGTGGTGCAAGGGTGGGGCTACCGCCGTTTGCACCTGCACGTGTTGGAAGACAATCTCCCCGCGCGGCAGCTGTACGCCCAACTGCGCTATACCCCCATCGAACGCACCTCTCAACTCTGGCGATGGTTGGGGATCCCTCCGCAGCTTTTGCTCTGCAAGTGGTTACCTTGAATTGGCAAAGGAATTGGCAAAGCGGCAACATTGAGCTGGCAGAGTGGAGATGCTTCCCACCCCGCTGGCTTGCTTCTGCGCAGTGAGGCGAGTTCCTGGACTCATATAAAGTTATGTAAACTAGAGATGGGTTCTAGAGAGGTCTCGGAGGGGCAGTGAGGGAATTGGGCAGGGTTTTCATGGGATTGGTTGTGGGCCTGCTTGTGGGCTTTGGGATGACTCAGCCTGCCTGGGCCCAGTGGGGAACTACTCCTCTCCCGCCGATAGGTTCTCCTGCGCCGGAGTTCGCGTTGCCGGATCAATCCGGGCAAATACGGC
>NZ_JANSIH010000322.1:0-3854 GCF_047462075.1 Synechococcus sp. R55.2 | reverse complement strand
CCGTGCCCGAAGCGTGCGCGGCGACCGTCCAACTCGCCGACACGACCGCGCCCAATCCCGACGATCAGGCAGTCTACGCGCAACTCTACCCCCGCTATCAACGACTGTATCCCGCACTGCAACCGTTTTGGACATAGTTGCGTACAAATTAGCAGGAACCTATGCAGCGTGGGTAGAATCTATGCGCCATACCTAATACAGGGGGACATATGACGATGCATGCACAAGGCTTGCAGATACCGAACCATCAGGTCTATGGTTTTGCGTCGCTGGTGGCGCCTGGCTTAGGGCACTTTTTGCAGCGTGCGCCGTTTCGGGGCGCGCTTTGGCTGCTGGGCGCACTGACCCTGTGGTACTTTCTGGCGCTCTCCCTCTCGTCGTGGATCCACTTCGAGCTTCCAGCCTCGTTGCTTGCGCCCATAGTTGCGCTCTACCACTGCGCCAGTATGTACGCGGCGATGGCGCGCGCCTACCAAGTACAACGCGAGCCAACGCCCCTGCACGCAGCGCAGGAGATGATGCCCGTGTACCTCTGGAAGCAGGTCATCGGCGGCGTGTTGGCAATCGTGGGCACAGTCGCTGTCGTGCTGCTGAGTGGCTCGTTTGCGGATTATGCATACACTTGGCTCTCCAGTCAGGTGCATCGCGGCTGGGGGATGCCACGCCCTGCGTGGGGAGAGTTCGTGAGCCAGTCGGTGATTCTGTGGGGCATGACCGCGCTGGGCGCGTGGCTGTTTCGCGCAGGACATAAGGAAAGCGAGACAGCGCGGCAAGCCCTGCGCGAACGCGCCGTGGTCGCCTACGCCCTGCAACATGGCGGGCGCATCACTGTTGCGGAGGCAAGCGTCGCCGCGCAAATCTCGCTGCACGAAGCACGCAACCTGCTCGAACGCCTCGTGCTGGAGCGGTATGCCATCGAGACCGAGCAGGATGGGATAATCTACTACCACCTGACGCGCTGAACCAATCCCCGCCCTCCCCAACATCGGGGAGGGCGGGTGCGGGTGGCGACTCTACAAGTTGATGCTCCACTGGTTGTCGTCGATGGCGCGGTAGGTCTGCGAGAAGCGCACATGCTTGGCGTGTCCGTCGGCGTACAAGGCTGCCGTGCCGCCCTGATAGCGCGTCTTCGCGATTTGCTCGTCCCAGTCGCCGCAGTTAGCAGCGTTCGGGAACAGGCTGCACGGCGGCTGCGCACGCCCCTTCGACCAGTGGTACGGGTGGTTCACATCGGTCGTCTCCGCCCACGGGTCTAAGCACATGTCGAAGAACTCCGACACCCAGAACGGGTCGTTCGGGTTATTGACGGGCAGTGGATTGGGCGGTGTGACGCCCGTGATTTGCGTCCACGGGTCGCCCCGAAGGATGGCGTAGATGGTGCTTGTGGGGCGCGTCACTTCCGCCAGTCGGCGCGGCATGCCTGTGAAGAAGCCGTTGTCGGTGAATGACCCCCACATCGCAGGCACGCTGCGGTCGGGGTCGGACGGGTCCCACCAGATGTTTTGCTTGTTGCGCAGCCCGCGATCCATCTTGATGTACGGCTCCAACGCCGCTTGGTAATTATGCACCGCCCAGTAGTTGACCGTGCTGGGGATCCCGTTGATAATCGCCATCGTGAACGGGTAGCCCTCGTCGTAGTCGTTCAGGTACATCTGGACTGCCGTCCCGATTTGACGCATGTTGCTTAGGCACTGCGTCTGTCGCGCTTTCGCGCGCGCCTGTGCGAACACAGGGAACAGAATCGCCGCCAGAATCGCGATAATCGCAATCACGACCAGCAGTTCAATCAGTGTGAAGCCGTTGCGTCGCATAGGATCACCTCATGCGCTACAGCGAGATGACTTGGTCAGGCGGGTTGCCCGCCAGCGCGGCGTAGAGGTCGGGGAAGCAGCCCACCTGCACGCCCTCGACGGTGTTGTAGGGCACAACCTCGCCTGGCGTCGTGCGCCCTGTGCCGTCGGGGTTGCACCAGCGCAGCTCGCCCTTGGCTAAGTTGCGCTCCAACGCGCAGGCGTCGCACATCATCAGCAAGATACCCTTCTCCTTCGCGAGTTTCGCCAGTCGCTCGCCAATCGGATCGCCCTGACGCAGCACGAAGGCGTTATCGTCGAAGAAGAACATCCCAACGACCTCCACGCCGTGCGTGCCCGCCTCCAGCTGGGGCAGAATCATCTGCCCCAGCTTGTAGGTCGCGGCGCGCGGCGTGATGAACACATAGGCGACCTTCATCGCTTCCCTCCTCGTCGGCGTAGCCCGACCAGACCCGCCAGACCCGCGCCCAGCGCCAGCAGGCTCGCAGGCTCAGGCACAAACTCCAGCGTGTAAACCCCAGAGTCGTTCAGCGCCGTGCCGTCCCACGCGATGGCGTTCACCAAGCGGAACTGGAAGATCAGCGGGTTGTCCTCGCTCGGCAGGAAGTCGGTCGCGAAGATGATGTGCTGATGCACCGCTTCGGGGTCGTTCGGGTCGTAGATCAGCGTCCAAGTGCCGGGCAGCCCCTCGCCGAAGATGGGGTCGGTCTCACCCTCAATCACGCCCACCAAGCGCGGCGAGATGAAGACCTGCTGAATCGTCACTTGGCGCAGTTGCGGGTGGTCGTCGCCCTCTTCGGTGTGGAAGTCCCAGCCGACATCGACGCCGAACAGCCCTGGCAGCAGCTCTTCCAGCGTGTAGCGGATGCGGTAGGGCGGCTCCGCAAGTTCTTCGGGTTCAATCACCGCCGCTGCGCCGTCCATCGCGCCCAAGTGAATGTCCTCGTGTTCACCGTCTGCGAACGATACGCTCAACAGCGCGCTTAGCGCAATCGTCAGTCCGAATGTCATCCAGCGTTTCATGGTGTGTCCTCCTTTCGGGGGCATTTATTGGGCGCCCTCCCCGACAGCGCCGAAGTTGAACAGGATGATGAGTAGGTCTGCGTCATCGACGATACCGTCGCCGTTCACATCGGCGTCGGAGTCGCCCGAACCGAACGCGAACAGCACCATCAGCAGGTCGGCGTCGTCGATGACATCGTCGTTGTTCAGGTCGCCCAGCGTGGTGAAGCTCCAGTTGCGGGCGTGGCTACCGCTCAGCGACAGGTTATCCACACGCCGCGAGAGGTGCTTGCTCAGCTTGGCGACGACGGTATAGGTTCCCGCAGGCTGGTTGAAGCCCACCATGTAGGGGTAGATTGCCGTTGGGTTGGGCGGCAGGCTCGCCTCGGCGACGGTCGTCCCGCCCTGACGCAGTTGCACGGTCAACATCAGCCCGTACAGGTCGCCCTGGTAGCCCGTTGCAGGCGCGACGCTCCCAAACAGGCGCAGCGGGTTGCCCGCCACCATGTAGACGCGGTAGGCGTAGGGCATATCCTGCAGGGCTGTGCCGTCCCGCGCGATTGCGCTCACGCCCCGCACATCCCACACATAGACGCCCGGCGCGCTCGCCGCGAAGATAAAGTGATGATGCGGCGTGCCGCCTGTCGGGAGGTCGAAGAAGTTCGCGCAACCCGACGCGCAGAAACGGTTGCCGAAGCCCGACTTCGAGCCGACCAGTCCTGGGGTAATCCACACCTGCTGCACACGGCAGAACTGCAGGTGCGGTTGCCCCGTATCGTAATCGAAGTAGAAGTCCAGCCCGACATCCAAGATGAAGCGTCCCAGCACGCTCGACATCTGCCGTATCGGGTGCGGTTGCGGCTGGAGTACCTCCACCCGATTGCCGTCCCTGCCGAACAGCAGGTCGTCGTCGTGCTGTGTCCATCCCAGCGATATAACCAGTGCGACCAGTAATGCCACGATAGTGTGTTTCATTGCCTGAACCTCCTGCCACGCCTGTGAAGGCGGGGGTGTCAAAGCGGTAAAGGCGTGGGGGGGGGG
>NZ_JANSIH010000321.1:0-589 GCF_047462075.1 Synechococcus sp. R55.2 | reverse complement strand
GACTACTGGCATTCTGCTCATCCCTATGCCTTGCCCAAACTAGAGGGCCGATGATGGAGCTAAGCAACCTTCTGCAGCAAGCTATTGACCACCACCAGCAGGGGCACCTGGACGAAGCAGAGCGGCTCTATCGGGCCATCCTGCAGGTTGCCCCCCGCCACCACTACGCCCACCACCTTCTGGGCCAACTTGCCCGTCAGCGGGGGCAGCCCCGGTCGGCACTGTCCCATTTGATGACGGCAGTCAGCGCCAATCCAACGGTTGGTCAATATTGGCTAGCTTTGGTTGAAGCCCTGCTGGAGTGTGGTGAATACGGGGAGGCCGAGCGGGTTCTTGCCGAAGCGTGCGCCCACGGTTTGGAAGGGCCCGCTGTTGTCGAGCTAACTGCGCGGCTAGCGGCCGCCACCCTGAAGGGAGAAGCTCCCTCTCCTGACCCTCTGCCAGCAACGCAGCCCCCCACCGAGGAAGAAGCCAGCGAGCTACAGGAAGCAGCAGCTGCCTACAACAGTGGCAACCTAGCCCTTGTTTTGGAAAAAGCCCAGCGGCTACTTGCCAAAAACCCAGGTCTTGCCCTGGCCTGGGCCATTAT
>NZ_JANSIH010000320.1:0-3901 GCF_047462075.1 Synechococcus sp. R55.2 | reverse complement strand
ATCGCTGCATAGTTGAACAGTGATGTTCAGCAGTGTTCAGCGTAAATGTATCAGGCCTTCAATCTTCGGAAAGTAAGCCGATGGGTACACCTGCACAGCCAAGATGGGATCCTAGATTCACAGTCTTCCCCAGAACTCCAGATGACAACTCCCCCCGAAAAGCCTGATCCCAAAATGAAATCGGGATCCCTGCCCTCTGCCCTGCGATCCGGGCTGAACATTGCCCTGTTCCTATTCTTGGTGGTGCTGGTTTCCTACTTGGGTCTTAACTTCGTGCTGGCCTTGGTGGACAAGCTCAGGTGACCACTCCGTAAACCGATCCCCCGGCGTCACCCCGTTGCTGCTGGCCCGGATTTGCCAATGGCCCTTTGTCGCCAAGGGCAGGAAAGATACACTGGATTTACAGGACTTAACACCTTCTCTCAGTTGCCCCCCCTGACCGCCATGAGCCCCCTCTTTTGGTTGAGGCTGCCCTCTTTCTCCTGGCCTTCGCCGGGATCCCTTAAGCTTTATTCCAGATCCTACTCTGGATCTCAACCAGGGCCGACCCTAGCCCGCCGGGATCCTTCCTGGAAGCGTTGGCTGCGCTATCTTTATCTGCGCCTGTTGCGGCTGCAATCGTCGCCAAAAGAAATTGCCCGTGGCTTGGCGGTAGGGGTTTTTGCCGGCTGTTTCCCCATCTTCGGCTTTCAAACGTTGGCCGCTCTGGTGTTGGCTGTTCCGTTTCGGGGCAACAAGCTGGCGGCGGCGGCAGGAACCTGGGTGAGTAATCCCTTCACCTATGTGCCCATCTATGCGTTTAACTACCAGGTGGGAGAATGGCTACTGGGATCCCCTTCCACAGAGCTGGTGGCGGCCACCTGGCAAAACTGGATGCAGTGGGGCTTGGAGATGTCGGGCACGCTGTTTGTCGGCTGTGCGTTTGTCGGTTTTTGGGGATCCCTCGTCAGCTATTTTCTGGGGCTGTGGTTGGTGCAGCGGATTCGTCGGCGGCAGAAAATGGCCGGCAGGGGTCTGTGAATGGGCGCAAGGCGATTCAGAATCCCAACTGAGAACCCAATCCTGGACAGTCTGCAGGTGCAGAGATCCATCCGTTTTCACAGAGCTTTTCACAGATAAGGTCTCATGATGGAAGACATGCGAGCGTTGTTGACAGACCTCAGCCGTCGCTCCCAGCGATGGGGGGAGCAGTTGGGATCCGCTTTGCAGACGGGTATGAACCAGCTCACGCAAGCCCCTCAGCCCATTGTGTTGCTCTCTTCACGGGAACTGGAGAAAATGCGGCGGGCTTGTCGCCTGGCAGCAGATCTGCTCAAGCACTTGGAGCCGATGGTGCGGCCAGGGGTCACCACCCAAGAGCTCAACGACGAGGCCGAGCGATGGACGCGGGCGCATGGGGCCAGAAGCGCCCCTTTGGGCTACCATGGCTTTCCCAAGTCCATCTGCACCAGCGTCAACCACGTGGTTTGCCACGGCATTCCCAGCCCCAAGCAGATCCTGCGAGAAGGCGACATCATCAACATCGATGTCACCCCGGTTTTGGATGGCTACCACGGCGATACGTCCAAAACCTTCTTTGTCGGACAGCCTTCTGAGCGGGCGCGGCGCTTGGTGGAGGTGACCGAAGAATGTCTGCGGCGGGGCATTGCTGCCGTCAAGCCGGGGGGGAGAGTCGGCGACATTGGCGCTGCCATCCAAGAATATGCCGAGGCCCAGGGCTACAGCGTGGTGCGCGATTTTGTCGGGCATGGGGTGGGACGGCAATTCCACACGGCCCCCCAGATCCCCCACTACGGCGAGCGAGGAAAAGGGGAGAAACTCCGCCCCGGCATGGTGTTCACCATCGAGCCGATGATCAACGAGGGCACCTGGGAGGTGAAGGTGCTCTCCGACGGGTGGACGGCGGTCACTTTGGATGGCAAGCTCTCGGCCCAATTTGAACATACGGTCGCCGTTACCGAAACCGGTGTAGAGATCTTGACCCTGCCTTCCCAAAGCCCCTGAGCCGATCATGAACAGCGCCCCCGCTCTCCGCCTGCGCCTCTCCTCCGAGAACCTGCTGCTGCTGCTGGCGGCGGCAGTGGGGTTGGGCACGGGGCTGTTGGTGGTTGGATTTCGCTACTTGATTGGCTGGTGGCGCTATCTGCTGCAGGACACCCTCGTCGATGGCCTCGGCAGGGCTGCAGAACACTATGGCCTGTGGCTGCTGGGATCCTGGCCGCTGGCTCTGGCGCCGGTGCTGGGGGGCCTGCTGATCGGCGCTTTGGGGGCAGTTGTGCCCTTTCCCAACTTGAGCCTCTCCAGCTTGGTGAGTCCTGCTCGTCCTTTGGCACTTCAGCCCTGGTGGATCCCGCTCAAGCTCTTGGCGGCTGCCATCTCGTTGGGCGCGGGAGCTTCCCTTGGCCCTGAGGCCCCCAGTGTGGAAAGTGGCGCTTTGCTGGGATCCCTGCTGGGGCAAAACCTACGCCTCTCGCGGGAGCGGGTGCAACTGTTGATGGCTGCCGGAGCAGCGGCTGGCCTGGCGGCAGGGTTTAACGCGCCCATTGCCGGGGTGTTTTTAGCGCTGGAGCTGGCCTTGGCCCGCACCTTTACCACTTCTGCCGTCAGTGTGGTGGTGTTGGCGGCGGTGGTCTCCGCCTTGATCGCCCAGGTGGGGTTGGGGGCACAACCCGCTTTTCTTTTGCCCACCATCACCCAGCCGGCTTTTGTCTTGCCGGACTACGAGATCCACAGCTTGCTGGAGGTACCTCTGTATCTCGGCTTGGGCTTTTTGGCCAGCCTGGTTTCTATGGCCTTCAGCTACACCCTGGAGTGGGGCAAGCACCTGTTCAACAGTGGCCCCCTGGCGGCCTGGCCAGCTTGGAGCAAGCCCATTTTGGGGGGCGGGATCCTGGGCTGCGCAGGTTTGGGGATCCCATTGGCGTTGGGGGTGGGCTATGAAACCATTGAGTCGATTCTGCAGGCCGTTCCCTTTTCTCTTGGCCATCTGGGCCTGCTCCTATTGGGCAAGCTGTTGCTGAGCGCTTTGAGCCTGGGCAGCGGCTTTGTGGGGGGAACCTTTGCCCCGGCTTTGTTCATGGGGGCAGTGCTGGGGGCAGGCTACGGTCAGGTGCTATCTCAAGCTTTGCCCTTGATTGCCTTGTCTCCCCCTGCTGCCTACGCCATGGTGGGCATGGCGGCGGTGTTGGCGGCCAGCGTGCGGGCTCCGCTAACGGCCATCTTGCTGCTGTTTGAGATGACGCGGGACTATCACATTGCGCTGCCGGTGATGGCGGCAGTGGGTTTGAGCATCTGGCTGACGGAGCAGTTGCATTCGCCGGCCATCTACCCTTCCGCCCGTCGCTATCGCCACGCAACGCTTGACGGAGTCCTTGGGCAGGAGCCTAGAGAGCTGACGGTGCAAGAGGTGATGGTGCCCCCATCTCTTTTGCTTCGGCAAGACACACCGCTGCGAGAAGCTCTGGAGAGTTTGCTGCAGCAAAAGTGCCATAGCGCGTTGGTGGTGGACGGACAGGAGCGGCTGCGGGGCATTCTCACCCTGGAAGATCTGGAGCGGGCCTTGGCCCACAAGGAGGCGGCGGAGTTGGCGGAGCTGACCGTGCAGGAGGTCAGCCAATCTCCGGTTCTCACCACCTTCCCCGATGAGGCGGTAGCGGTGGCAGCCGAGCCGATGTACGAATACGATTTGCGCCAATTGCCAGTGGTCTCGCGGGAAGACCCGGAGCAGATCGTCGGCCTGTTGGATCGAGAGCGGGTGCTGCTCTCCCAAGAGATTCAATCGGTGCGGCAAGCCCTGGAGTTGGAAGTTCCCCCAGCAGAGAGAGACGCCGGCAGGAACGGACAAGAGGGGATCCCAGATGCTTCTACTGCGCACGAAGAATAGAGCCCTGCTGTCGGGATC
>NZ_JANSIH010000319.1:0-3922 GCF_047462075.1 Synechococcus sp. R55.2 | reverse complement strand
AGTAGTTCGTGGCTTTTGGTGAGACAGGGTGATCTGGAAGGGATCCCCTTTGCGGCGATAGGGGCGGCGGGATCCCGGCGGATGCACGATTAGGGTGTAGGTGCCGCTGAGGTGATGGCCTTCCAGGGTTTCTCCTGAGGCCAACAGCAAGGGTTCACGGCGATCCTGGCGGATTTTCACATCCTGCAATTGCAGGCGGGCTGCTAGCTGGTCACTGCCCACCAAGGATCCCACCGGCCCGGACACATGAGCGATCTGATAGGCAAGGGCCTGCTGCACAATCGGCTTTGGCGGTCTAGGGCCGCAGCCGGCCAGCAGCCCCACCAGCACAATAGCCACAAGGCTAATCGTGCCCCGCAGAACCGATCCCCTACAACTCCACCCCAGTTTTGGCATCGCTTCCCCTGAGGCCATCAGACGGTAACTAAGGTGGGGTGTTGCTTCAGGTATTCCGTATTCACGCCGGACTCGCGGGTGAGAGCCACCAGGCCGGTACGGGCGATCTCACGGATGCCAAAGCTGGTCAACATCTTGATGATGGCCACCATTTTGCCGGGATCCCCGGTTACCTCGAGAGTCAAAGACTCCTCCGCCACATCCACAATCCGGGCGCGAAACATTTGGGCCACATCCATAATGGCGGAGCGGGTATCGGGGCTGGCATTGACCTTGACCAGCATCAGCTCCCGTTCCACGCAGGGAACATGGGTGATATCGGTAACTTTCAGCACGTCGATGAGCTTGTAGAGCTGCTTCGTCATCTGCTCCACATCGTGTTCATCTCCCTGCACCACCATGGTGATGCGAGAGATCCCCGGTCGTTCGGTGGGGCCAACGGTGAGGCTGTCGATGTTAAAGCCGCGACGGGCAAACATCCCCGCAATGCGGGTTAAAACGCCAGGCTGATCCTGCACGAGGGCGCTGAGGGTGTGTTTCACGGCAACCAGAGGATAGAGAAAAAGCTGAGAAGAGGTTGGGGAAGCACCTGGGAATAACAATACCCTGAGGAAATTTTACGCCAACTTTGCCGGAATGTTTTTCGCATTGCTCCGGTCGGAGCACAGCTGCAGAGCCGGCGCCCTAGAGAAAGACAGCGCAGCCGTTAACTCTCCAAAGACCCGCGCGTAACCCCCAATTGGCTGTGTAGCTTCAGCTCCTGCCACAGTTGGGATCCGCTGAGTTGACCTTGTAGGAGTTGCTGATAGCGGTGCAGGGTTTGTTGGATCTCGGCGGGGGATTCATGCAAAAATTCGATGCGCAGATAGCGCAGGCCCAAGGCCAATAATTTCGGCACATATTCTGCCCCCGTTTGGGCCTTGCCGTTGTAGAGGGTATTCCGACAGCCGGCATCGGCCTTCAAAATGTGCTCGACATTGGCCCTGTCCCTCAGCTTCACCTCGTGTTTTTCACATGGGCGACCACAATTGGTGTAATCCGTTCCGCTGGATAAAAAGGCGCAAAAGACGCAGTGCTCCATGTGGAACAGGGGCATATGTTGATGAAGGGTAACCTCATACCTATGGGCGGGGCCGGCTTGCAGCAGGGATCCCAGTTGCTCATGGTTGAGGTCATAGGAAGCCGTCAGGCGCTCCAGGTTGTAACGGGTTTTGAGATAGTAGGCTGTGATGGGATTGGCCACATTCAAGGAAAAATCCCCAATGCAGCGCTGCCCGGCAAAGAAACGGAGATGATCGTAATTTCTCACCAAGTAGCCATCGGCCCCAGCGGCCAACACTTGCTTTAGGATCCAGGTTTCTCCCGGCTTGGTGATGCGGGGCGGAGCGACCCACAGTTCCACCTCGGGATGGGCGGCTTTGGTTGTGCGGATCACCTCCCGATAGCGGCGGGGATCCTCAAACTCCAGATAGATCTGCCTAATACCGCTGGCTATCGCCGCCGGCAGTTGCGCCGGATCCCGCACCAACACCACCAACTGCGGGGATCCCCTTTCGGGCTCCTCCTGAGAAGGCACCAGATCTTGCCAGCGAGCTTCGGGATTGAGTTGCCAGCGCGGGGGCTGAGCTCGCAGAGCTTGTAGGCGTTCCACCGCTTGTCGGCGCATCTGGTTGAGCAGGCTCACCGGCAGCATTACCTCCCCCTGCAAGGCATTGTGCAGGGATCCCAACTTGAAGGGAGTGGAGCCCAAACGGCCCAGTTGCTGTCGCAGTTTTTCGGTGGTGAGGGGTTGGCGGTGGGCAGCTTCCAGGGGCAGCGGCGAATCCACCTGCACCGTATGGCCTTGCTCATCCCGCAGGATCAGCGTCAGCGGGGATCCCACTTGGCCGTGAACCTCCATGTGGACAGGCCGCTGAAAGCGGGGGTGATCCCCGGCGTAGCTTTGGCGCAGGCGCTTTTCCAGTTCCGGGTCGCTGGTCTTCCAGAGGCGATCCCCCACCCGCAGACGTTTGAGATCAATGACCCCCTCTCCGAAGCTGAGCCAGGCCAGCCCCTGCTTCTCTTGCACCCGGTAAACTCGCCCCCCCTGCTCCGGCAACTCCGGCTGCCCCTGGTCAAACACCACGCCATCCCCGGCTTTGAGGGGTGCCTCCAGCCGGATCACCACCTGATCCTGTTGGATCCCCACCACCTGCCCCAGGTAAACCCCCCGTTTCTTGCCAAACCGCGCGTGCACCAGCTCCTGGTTGTTGATGCCCCGCAGCCAGCCCGTATAAAGCCCGCGAGAAAAGCTCATCTCCAGCTCGTAGCGTTCCTGCTGCGAAGGCTGCCACGGCTGCCCCGCTCCCAGCGCATCCAACGCCTGCCGATACACCCGCGTTACATTGGCTACATATTCTGGGGATTTCAGTCGGCCCTCAATTTTCAGACAGCGGATTCCCAGCTTCACCAGCTCCGGCAGCACCTCCAGCCCGGCCAAATCTTGAGGGCTGAGCAGATACCGCTTTTCGCCTAAGTCGCGGCGGATCCCATCTACCACCAGCTCATAGGGCATGCGGCAGGCTTGAGCACATTCGCCTCGGTTGGCCGAACGCCCCCCCAGCGCCTCGCTGGTCAGACATTGCCCCGAGTAGGCCACACACAACGCCCCATGCACGAAGACCTCCAGAGATAGAGGGGATCCCTTCTCTTCCAGATAGGCCCGGATCTGGGCGATTTCCCGCAGGGAACATTCCCGCGCCAGCACCACCACCTCACAGCCCAGCTCGGCGGCAAACTCCGCTCCCACTCCGCTGGTAATGGTCATTTGCGTAGAAGCGTGGATGGGAAAGTCGGGAGAAAGATGCCGGATCAGGCGGGCTATGCCGATATCCTGCACAATCACCGCATCCACCCCCGCCGCGATCATCGAGCGGAGGTATCCCTCGGCTTCCGTCAGCTCCCTTGGAAAAACCAGGGTATTTAAAGTAACATAGCCCCGTACCCCCCGCCGGTGCAGCCAGGCCATCAGTTCCGGCAAATCCGCTTCCGTAAAATTGCGGGCACGCATCCGGGCGTTGAAGCGCTCCAGCCCAAAATAGATGGCATCGGCCCCGTTTTCCACCGCCGCCTTGGCACACTCCCAATCCCCTGCCGGAGCCAGCAGTAGGGGCAGCTCAGCGGCACAACGACTCGTCTCTACGGGGCTCATCCCAGAAGCACTCATCGAGAAGCACTTTACTGTAGATGAATGAAGATGAAGAGGAAGAAGCCAAGGGATCCTTAACCCATTCAAACGCAAAAGACCTGAAAGACGGAACCGCTCCAACGCGGAAGCGTCGCGCAGCGCGAGCAGTAAACCCAGGACTCCGTACGTGCCTATTCTGCCGGCTGTTGGCAACTCCTTGATGCTGGAAAACCGTCAGTCTCTGAGGGCTTGCACCACTGGGGAGCCAGCTCTCGGCTAGCGCTTGCAGAGCCGATATACAGGCAAAGTGAAATGAAAGCTGCTGCCTTTGACCAAAGACTGACACATATACACATCTGA
>NZ_JANSIH010000318.1:0-594 GCF_047462075.1 Synechococcus sp. R55.2 | reverse complement strand
AGATGAGCACCTTCTTCTCTGGTTCCTGACTTAGTAACTAAAGGCAAGCCAGCCCCTCTTAGGGCATTAATTAGCCGAATGCGTCTTGGATGAAAGGCACCTGCGTGACCTAAGAAAGCAATTCTGTTCTCCCTGGCTTCTACCCATTCATGAGTAACTGTGTACATATGTATGAGTGGTAGCCAGGCTACATTGTTAAACCCTGCTGCCGCAAACCAGTGTAGGTGCTGGCGATTGAGGGGAGTAACCACATAGTCAAAGTCTTCCGCCGCACAATAGGCTAAGAGATAGTTAATCGGGAAAGACTCTTGATGAGTAGTCCCAGCAAGTAAAACTGTTGGACATTTGAGCTTCTTAGTGTTGATAGGGATACTAGGCTCACAACTCGATGCACGAACAATTAGCAAATCAAACTCTTTATCCTCAATCTGCTCAGACTGCTGGACAAAGTCATAGAGGTCATAATTTCCTTCCGGACACTCCACCAAGCCTTCACGACGGTTGACATAGCCTAGTCCATAGACCCCCACTCTTTTTTTGGGACAGACAGTTACTTGCCGATCTGAAAGCTGCGGCGGTGGGATGTAGTCTGGC
>NZ_JANSIH010000317.1:0-20955 GCF_047462075.1 Synechococcus sp. R55.2 | reverse complement strand
AGCTCAGTAAATTCAGCAAAGTTCAGGGTTTTGGGGGTTAGAGGCATGCTCTCCTCTCCATTCTCTCTGCTCTGGGGCTCAGGGGCGAGGTCTTCCTCAAGGGCAGCCACCCAACCGGAGGGGACGATCTCCATCTCGTCTGTAACCCCTGCTCTTTTCTCTTCCCTCTTCTCTCCGTCAGCCAGCTCCGGCTGTTCATCCTGCTCCGAATTGAGTTTCACGCGCCGCGAGAAACCCCAGACAAATAGGGGGATCACAGCCACCACCATCCCCCACTCCGGGATCTCGATTTGGGGGAAAAACACCTCCAACAACATGGTGCTCCCCACCAAGGCGATGATGGCAAAAGCGGCGTCTTCCAGGTGAGAGAACTCGTCCAACCAACGCAAAAACAGAGAAGCCATGTAGCGCATCAGGGTAATGCCGAGAATGCCGCCGAGGATGATTACCCAAGCCTTGCGGGAGACACCCACCGAAGCAGCGATACTGTCGAAAGAAAAGACCAGATCCGTCAGTTCCACCATCACCAGGGTCTGCCAAAAATTGGCGTGGCGGGTGATGTCCTGTTCTTGGCCTTCTTCCTCGCCCCGAAAGTGCTGCCAGGCTAGCCAGAGCAGATAACAGGCCCCCAAGAATTGGGCGGGCGGATACTCCACCAACCAAACCGCTGCAAAGACAATGGCGATGCGAAAGCCGTAAGCGCCGATGATGCCCCAGCGCAAGGCCCGATTCTGCTGCTGGGGGGTGGGCAGATGCTTCACCAGAGCTGCTAGGGCAACGGCGTTGTCCGCAGAGAGGGCGGCCTCCAAAAACACCAAAGCCACTACCAAGAAAATATCTGTCCAGGTGAAGGACTGAGTCATCCCTTGCGCCAGGATCAAGGTCGCTCCCATCGCATCTGTTGCATTTTTGACAAGTGTTGCATCAATTAGCATATTCGCGCGTTTTGTCCGCCCCAGTCAGTCCAACACAGCAGTTAACCAGCGTAGGAACCCTCCCCATCTTCGGATAAAGGTACCCCAGAAAAAGGCATGAACCCAGTTAGGTGACCAGAGGCAACACCCTCAAACTCCCGAAGGATGGGAAAGAGAAAGCCCAAGCCTAAACTATGGCCTGAGTATAGCCTGTTTGGCTCAGGATCTATTTACAATTCTTAACCTTCCGAAATCTGTCGATTCCCTGTTGGATCTCCAGTGGGGCCGCATGAACTCAATCGAGCTGCCAGCCGTTGTCCGCAACGCAGGATCTGGCCTGCCAGAATCGCCGCCCCGAAACCGTTATCGATGTTCAGCACTCCCACCCCCGCCGCGCAAGAGTTGAGCATCGTGAGCAGGGCAGCCAAGCCTTGAAAGCTGGCCCCGTAGCCAATGCTGGTGGGCACAGCGATCACCGGACAATCCGCCAGACCCGCCACCACACTGGCCAAGGCCCCCTCCATGCCCGCCACCACGATCAGCACGTCTGCTTGCAGGGCCGCCCGGTTGTGCAGCAGCCGATGGATCCCGGCCACCCCCACATCCCAGAGGCGCTTCACCTGAAACCCAGAAAGCTCGAGCGTGAGGGCGGCTTCTTCTGCCACCGGTAAGTCGGCAGTGCCGGCGGAGATCACGCTGACCTGTCCAGGATGGCTGACCACCTGCTGGGACGGGATCCAACACAAGCGGGCCAACTCGGAATACTGGGCCTGGGGCAAGCGGCTGCGGATCTCGGCATACACCTGGGCTTCGATGCGGGTGGCCAAGGCCAGGGATCCCCGCTGGTGGAGTTGCTCCAGGATTTGGGCGATCTGATCTGGGGTTTTGCCCGGCCCCCACACTGCTTCAGGAAAGCCCGTGCGCAAGGGACGGTGGTGATCCACATGGGCGAAGTCTCCCACCGGCTCAAAGGGCAGAAAGCGACAGGCTTGCAGGGCTTGCTCTGGGGTGAGCTCCCCTTGGGCCACCGCCCGAAACAGATCCTGCAGCGCTGTCGTGGAAGGGGGGTTCATGGAGGATGAGTTCAATTGCAACACTCGGCTTGGATCTTGCCTGGATTTATTGGGCCAAAGACCCGCGCGGGAAAAACAACACCGGATGCCAACTTTGCCGCAAAATCTCGCCGGTGAGGCTGCGAACCGACCACTCCCAAAAGCTGCCCACGTGGGGGGAGGCAGTGGCGATGGCCGTCATGTCTTCATCGGCAGCAGTAGCTAGGATCTCTTTGAGAGGGGATCCCACCCGCACCAGGGTGCGCAACTGTACGGGCTTCACCTGCTCGCTCAGGGGTTCAAGCACCTGGGCCAGGTCAGCCTCGGCTTTGCGCTTGAGCACCTCCACCGGAGTTCCTTGGTTGCGGCGGGCGCTGGGATCCACCACGTAGAGCAGGGTAAGCGTCTGGCACTGGGAAGTACCGGGCAGCAGGTGGCCGAGATGGTTCAGCAACTGCTGACGCGGCTGCTCAAAGTCAAAGGGCACCAAGAGGCAGCGAAACAGGTGGCGGCTGCGCAAGCGCAATTCTTCCAGGGTAAAGGTAGCCAGCAGTTGGGGGCGCATCACCAGTAGGGGGATTTTCAGCTTCGGCAACAGCGTCATGGTGGTGCTGCCGAACAATTTTTCGGCGAGCAGGTTGTGGGTACCCATGCCTGTAATCAGCAGATCGGAGCCATAGGTTTGGATGCCTTTTAGGATTAGATCGGCTGGCCTGCCCGCCTGCACCAGAGCCTTGACTTCCAACCCCGCCGGGATCGGGTTCAGCAGCTTCTGCAACTGGGTCTGCTCTGCCTGGACTTCGGGGGTAATGTCGTCGGGAATGCCGATGTCGTCCTCTTGCCAATCTACGCTGCGGACGAAGGTGACGCGCTCGATGCCATTGCTGTGCAGATCTTCTAGACACTTGCCAAAACGCTGCAGGCCATCTCGGCGGTCGGTGGCAATTAACACGTTTTTAAACATATCGTTTTGAGCATTAGGAGAGAGGGTAGCCGGCTCAAGAGCAACGCTTTGGCCCGCAGCGATCCTAAGCTAACACCTTGCGGGGTTGTTCCCAAGGCAGCAGCTCCGGATCCCTCTTCGGCGTCGATTGCTCAGCGGTTGGGATCTGCCAGGTTGCGAAACTGGGTGTACTGGCTTTCGAACAGCAGGCGCACAGTGCCGGTGGGGCCGTTGCGATGTTTGGCAATGATGACCTCGGCAATGCCGCGATCGCTGGTGTTGGGATCGTAATACTCGGGGCGGTAGATCATCATCACCAGATCGGCATCCTGCTCGATGCTGTTGTGTACCAGCAGCCCGTTGGCCACAAAGTTGTGATGGCGGGGCATCTCGATGTCGTAAACCGGCTGAGGCTCCCCCGGCTCGCTGATGAACACCACCGGATCCCAGATCAGCCCCTCCTGCACCACCACCGCCACCTCTTCCTCCAATTGCAGCTCGTCCAAGGTTTTCCAGCCCTGTTGGGTGAAAAAGGGGTGATTGCCGGTGGCGCGAATGGAAAAGTTGAGGCGGGTCTTCAGAAGACAAGTGGGCTGGTGACCGCTGCGAAACACCTTCACCGGCTGCTGGGGCACCAGGCGTCCGCGTCCGTTCAAGCTGAGCAGGCGGGGCAGTTCCGCCGCAGCCGGTAGGGCCGCCAGTTGATCCAACCGCCAGATCTTGCCGCGATCCGCATCCATCACCTGCGTATCCCCGGCCAGACAGCCCGATTCCCGCAGGTCTGCCAGTTGCGGGCGCTTATCGGAGCGAGACTCAACAGCTCGACTGAGCTGAGACAGCACCAGCACCGGCACCATCAGCTCCTTGGCCATGGCCTTGAGGCCACGAGTAATGCGCGACAGCTCCTGCACCCGGTTGTCGGCGGCGGATCCCTGCATCAGTTGTAGGTAGTCGATCAACACCATCCCCAACGTTCCCCCCTGTTCCGCCTGCAAACGCCGCGCTTTGGAGCGAATTTCTGTAACGGTACAGTCGGGGGTATCGTCGATGAACAGGGGCAGTTGCGACAAAAAACCAATGGCTTGGCCCAGGCGCTGCCACTCGTGTTCGCTAATGCGCCCAGAGCGCAGACGGCTGCTGTCGATGCGGGCTTCGCTGGCCAAAAGCCGCTGCACCAGTTGCTCCCTCGACATTTCCAGGCTAAAGATAGCGACCGGCTGCTTGGCATAGGCAGCCACATTCTGGGCAATGTTGAGGGCAAGACTGGTCTTCCCCATCGAGGGACGACCAGCCAGAATCAGCAAATCGGATCGCTGCAAGCCCTGAGTCAGGTTATCCAGGTCGATGAATTTGGTCGGGATCCCCGGAAGCTGTGCCCCGCTTTGGAACTTCTCTTCCAAGTCCGAGAAGATATTGACCAAAACCTCAGAAGCCGGGATGAGGCTACGCTGCACTCGCTCTTGGGTGAGGCCAAACACCTGCTGCTCGGCTTGATCCATCACCTGAGACAGGGGCTGACTGGTATCGTAGGCCAAACGAGCCAGGGTGTTGCTCACCTGGATCAACTGGCGGCGCATGTATTTATCCATCACCAGGCGAGCATACTGGTCGATGTTGACGCTGCTGACGGTTTGCTCCAGCAGACGACGGATCGCCCCTGTTCCTCCCACCCGCTCCAGAAGATGATGATCCGCCAACCAGGCAGACACAGTCATCAGGTCAGTGGGTTGGCCTTGGCTGTGCAGTTGGAGAGCAGCCCGGTAAATCTCTTGGTGGGCAGAGATATAGAACATCTCTGGACGCAGAAACTCCGCGACCCGCACCAACGCATCCGGATCGAGGAGAATGCCCCCCAGGATTTCCTCCTCGGCTTCAATGTTTTGAGGAGGAAGCCGATCCCCACCCGTTAAGTCGTAATCGCTGATCACCACAAGCCAGGAGTAGGAAAATCAACCCAGCCCTAGGGCAACCGGCCTCTCAGCCAGTCAGCTCCAATCGTCAGGCGGGTCAAGCTCTAGGCTGAGCATACCCGCTTGTTGCCTAAGGCAAAAACCCTACTCACCCCGGGATCCCTCACGGGAACTCAGGGATCCTCGAAGGTGAGTCCTCATTCGGGAGTAACCTGAATGCGCAGCGTAGCGGTAACTTCGGGGTGTAACTTTACCTGCACGGGATAAACCCCGGTTTTCTTGATCTCCTCGTTGAGCAGAATGTTGCGGCGGTCGATATCCAGGCCGCTGGTAGCCAGCACTACCTCGGCAATATCGCTGGTGGTCACCTGCCCGAATAGGAGATCGTGTTCTCCCACTTTCTTACGGATGACAAAGCGACCGATGGTCTCCAGAGCAGTCTTGTAGTTTTCCGCCTGTTGTCTTTCTGCCAGTTTACGAGCTGCCTCCTGCTGCAGACGCACCTGCTGCTCTTTCAATATGCCAGGGGTAACCCGCACCGCCATCTGCCGTGGGAAGAGGTAGTTGCGAGCATAGCCGGGCTTGACGTTGACAATCTCTCCGGGCTTGCCCAGCCCTGGGATCGCCTGGCGCAGCACAACCTGCATGTTACGTTTCGACATTGGGAAGACACTTCTTTTCTCGACAGCCCTCCATTCTAGAGGCTCAGCAGGTTCATCGTCAGCCCAGAGTGCCATAGCCACCAGCCCGTCGGCATAGGGGATCCCTTCTCAGAGCTTATTCCCGATTGGCAGGTCTCTAGAGTCCTCTTCCAGCTCTGAACCTTGGCGGGAAGATGAAGAAGCCACCTTTCCAAACTCAAAAGGCGGAAGTTCTCTGTTTTGGGAGATACCCAATCCAGGATAGGGAGTGGCTGACACCAAAGGGGATCCCTTGAGGGGTTTGCAACATTTGGCGGATATCCCCAGAGATAACCTGGGCTTAGCCTCGTTTTAACCAAAAACAACTGGCCTTTACGTTATAGTAGCTGCGCGGACTGGCGAAGTCTTCAATGGAGCGTTCCCGAGGGAACCCTGCGTGCTCAAAGGGATCCCTGGGATGTTGCTATCGGTTGAAGGCTTGTTGAGGATCGCAGGGTTAGCTTGAGGGTTGCCTCCAAGCTTCCAGGCGGTAGTGGCATACCCAGCCCGACGAGTTTTGATTGGGTTGGGTAAGGTTCTCGAGTGAAGTAGCCTTTTTTAGATCTGGACTGAGATTTTGTCTTCATCTGGGAGAGGAGATCTGTATGGTGACGTTGCACCCCTTGGAGCGTCGTTCTTTCCTGAAGTTTCTATCTGCCACTGTTGCCGGCTTTGCGGCTAGCCAGGCGAATTGGCAGCGGGTGTTTGCTCAGCAGACCATCACCATCAATGGCGCTGGGGCGACCTTCCCGGCCCCCATCTATCAAACTTGGGCCCAAGAGTTTGGCAAGAAAAACCCTAACATCCAGGTCAACTATCAGTCTGTAGGAAGCGGTGCGGGTCGTCGGCAGTTTGTAGCCCGCACGGTCGATTTCGGTGCCAGTGACAGCGTGCCCCGTCCTGAAGAGATCAACCAAATTGAGAATGAGGCTAACCCTCCCAAAGGGATGGTTTCTGTACCCATGGTGGGCGGAGCGTTAGTTGCAGCGTACAACATTCCTGGGGTGGGCCCCGAAATCCGCCTTTCCCGCCTGGCACTGGCGAATATCTTCCTGGGCAAGATCAAGAACTGGAACGATCCCCTGCTGGCTGGCCTTAACCCACAGGTGACTTTCCCGGATTTGCCGATTACCGTCGTGCATCGCTCTGATGGAAGTGGTACCACCGATATCTTCACCACTCACCTCAACGCTATTAGCCCAGAGTGGAAGCAAAAGGTGGGTCGCGGCCCTTCGGTAAACTGGCCAACCGGCGTAGGGGCGCGTGGGAACGAAGGGGTTTCCGAGCAGATCAAGCAAATTCCTGGCTCGATTGGCTACGTGGAATTCGGCTTTGCCAAGCTCAACAACCTGAACATTGCCCGTCTGGAAAACCGGGCAGGCAAGTTTGTAACTCCCAACGTCGAGACGGAGAAAGCGGCGCTGGCCAGAATTCAGCTCGACGAGCGTTTGCTGGGGGTCGATCCGGATCCTAGTGGGGAAGACTCTTACCCTATTGCGGGCTACACCTGGATCCTTGCCTACAAGGTTTACCCCAAAGCCGAGACTTCCAAGGCCGTTAGAGAGTTTCTCCGCTACGGCCTCACTGAGGGGCAGGCTTTCGCTGAGCAGTTGGGATATGTCCCTCTGCCGGAAGAAACGCGGCAAAAAGCTCTGGCTGCGCTGGAAGGCATTACCCCGTAAAAACTCTTACCAACCACTTCTGGCTTCAGGCGGATGAATACCTTTTTTTCTGACAGCAGTTCTATGTTTCGGCCTCGGCCGGTTTTCCAGCGCCGGCGCGACCAGGTTTTTATCTGGGCTACGCGGATTGCCGTGTTTTTCTCGGCCTTCCTGCTGCTCTGGATTGCTCTGGAGATCGGCATTCAGTCTTTGCCAGCTATCAGCAAGTTTGGACTGAGTTTCTTCTGGAGCACCACCTGGGATCCGGTCGAGGATATCTATGGGGCCTGGCCACAGATCTACGGCACGCTAGTGACTTCTCTCATCGCTCTGATTGTGGGGGTTCCTTTTAGCTTTGGCATCTCTATTTTTCTGAGCGAGGATTTTCTTCCGAAGTCCTTGCGTCTGGCTCTGATCATTGTGGTTGAGCTGTTGGCGGCTATTCCCAGTGTGGTGTTCGGCATTTGGGGATTGTTTGTCTTCATCCCCTTCTTCCGCCCCGTTCAGATGTTCCTGTACGAGAACTTCAATTGGCTTCCCATTTTCAGCACACCACCGATTGGGCCGGGGATGTTGACGGCAGGGGTTGTCTTGGGGATCATGATCATCCCCATCATCACGGCCATCGCCAGAGAGGTTTTGGTGGCTGTTCCTCCTGAGCTGCGCGCGGCTGCCTATGCGATGGGGGCTACGCGATGGGAAGCCATTTTTGGAGTGGTACTACCGGCTGCGATTGGGGGTATGTTGGGGGCTGTGGTGCTGGGTTTGGGACGCGCCCTGGGCGAGACCATGGCGGTGGCAATGCTGATTGGCAATGCGCGGGGGATTAGAGTCTCGCTTTTGGCCCCTGCCAGCAACATCCCTGCATTGCTGGCCAGCGAGTTTGCAGAAGCAGCCGACGAGCAGATCTCGGCTCTGATGTATGCGGCTTTGATCTTGCTGGTCATTACGCTGGTGGTCAACATCATCGCTGAGCTATTGGTTCGTCAGGTCAAGTTTGCTTTGACGGCTTCTCGGGAGTAGAGGAACATGGCGACACAAGTGGCAGCACAGGCCAATTTGTTCAAACGCAAAGTCAGATCCAAGCGCGTCGTGCTGGACTGGGTGATGACAGGCCTGATCTTTGCTTCCAGCATTTTTGCGATTGTTGTGCTCGCTTCCATCCTTTACTATGTTTTCGTCAATGGCATTGAGCGCTTCAATTGGCAGACCTTAACCCAGCTTCCTCCTCCTCCTGGCGATCAGGTAGGCGGCTTTGGCAACGCTGTGCTGGGAACGATCATTGTGGTATCGATTGCCATTACAATCACTTTCCCTATTGGTCTATTTGCTGCGATCTATCTCTCGGAGTTCGGCCAGAACAGTTCTACAGCATCATCTCTGCGTTTCATTATCAAAGTGCTGACGGGGGTTCCTTCCATCGTCGCTGGCGTGTTCGCCTATGGGGTGCTGGTGCTTTCCACCAAGACCTTTTCTGCCCTTTCTGGCGGAGTAGCTCTATCGGTATTGACTTTGCCGATCATCATCCTCTCCTGCGAGGAGGCTCTGCGCTTGGTGCCGGCGGACACTCGGGCTGCCGCCTACGCCTTGGGAGCTTCGCGGGTGCAGACTGTGTTTCGGGTCGTTTTGCCAGCTGCTTTGCCGGTCGTTCTGACGGGAGTGACCTTGGCCATTGCCCGAGCAGCTGGGGAGACTGCACCTCTAATTTTTACTGCTCTGTTCAGTTTCCTATGGCCCGATGGTTTGCTGAAGCCAGTAGCTTCGCTGGCGGTGCTGATCTACAACTTTGCCATTGTTCCCTTCGAGAACCAGCAGAAAATTGCTTGGGGAGGAGCCTTGGCTTTGGTGATTCTGGTTTTGATCACCACGACCAGTTTCCGGCTGCTGCTGAGCCGTCGTCAGGAAACCATTACTATCTGATCTGGTTCTTCTGAGATTTTTGCCTCACTATTCTTCGATTTTGAGTTTGGGTTCTGAAGCAACGTCTACCTCTGGTACTCCTATGCGCCCTCCATTTCCCGGCACTCCTGATTCCTCTGAGAAGTCTGCCAACTTAACTGTTGAGCTGGAAACGCAAGCAGTCAGTGTTTACTACGGCTCTCATTTGGCGGTGAAGCAGGTTTCTCTGAAGATTCCCAAGAATCACATCACTGCTTTTATTGGCCCTTCCGGCTGCGGCAAGAGTACTTTGCTGCGCTGCTTTAACCGCATGAACGATCTGATCCCGGGGGCGAGAGTAGAGGGATCCGTAATTTTTCACGGGAAAAACATCTACGATCCCGATGTAGATCCTGCTGAAGTGCGGCGGCGAGTTGGCCTGGTGTTCCAAAAGCCCAACCCCTTCCCGAAGTCCATCTACGACAACATTGCCTTTGGGCCACGGGTCAACGGCTACCAAGGAGACTTGGATGAGCTGGTAGAGCGCACATTGCGTCAGGCCGTCCTCTGGGATGAGGTGAAAGACAAGCTGAAGATGAGTGGGCTCTCCCTTTCGGGGGGACAGCAGCAGCGTCTTTGCATTGCCCGCACCTTGGCCATCCAGCCGGAGGTTATCCTGATGGATGAGCCTTGTGCCTCGTTGGATCCAATCTCCACGTTGCGCATTGAGGAGTTGCTCAAGGAACTGGGCCGTCGCTACACGATCATTATCGTTACCCACAACATGCAGCAGGCAGCGCGGGTCTCCGACTTTACCGCCTTCTTCAACACTGAAGTCGACGAAGAGGGGGTTCGCTACGGACGGATGGTGGAGTTTAACCGCACTGAGAAAATCTTTAACTCTCCCGCCCATCGGGAAACGGAAGAGTACGTGAGCGGACGGTTTGGCTAATCTGCTGTTGGCGATCCCTCAATTCTGGTCAGTTGGGATCCCGCTCGCCTATTCTAATGGGCGGGAAGATCTATGCAAGGTGAGGCACCGGCGAGATGGCCAAGCGGGTGCGTCTGGATAGCTGGTTGGTGGAGCGCGGATATTTTTCCTCACGCCAGCAAGCGCAACGCTCCATTTTGGCAGGAGAAGTCTTTCTAAATGGGGTGCGGGCGGAAAAGCCTGGAACCTGGGTGAGCGGGGATCCAGCGGTGCAAGTCCAGTCTGGGCCTGCTTTTGTCTCACGGGGGGGAGAAAAGCTACAGGGGGCGCTGCAAACTTTTCCTGTTCAGGTGCAGGGTCGTATTTGTTTGGATGCGGGCATTTCCACAGGAGGTTTTACAGACTGCTTGTTGAAACGGGGAGCCCAGCGGGTCTACGGAGTGGATGTGGGCTATGGGCAACTGGCCTGGTCTTTGCGAACGGATGCGCGGGTGATCCTAAAGGAGCGGGCCAACTTGCGCCATCTGCAGCCGGAGGATCTGTACGGAAGCGAGGCACCTCCCCAGAGCTGGCCGGATTTGGCGGTGGTAGACCTGTCTTTTATTTCCCTGACTAAGGTGCTAGCTCCGCTGTGGAACCTGTTGCGTTTCCCACGGGAGGCGCTGTTGCTGGTGAAGCCCCAGTTTGAGGCGGGCCGAGACCAGGTGGGTAAAAAGGGGGTGGTACGGGATCCGGCTGTCCATGCCCGCGTGCTGGAGACGGTGATGCGCTCGGCCGTGGCCCAGGGCTGGCAGGTGCAAGGCTACACGTGGTCGCCCATCACTGGCCCTGCCGGCAATATCGAGTATTGGCTCTGGCTGGCTGAAGGAGAAGGGATCCCTCTCCCCAGCGGCAGTGCGCTACAACAGATGAGCGAGCAGGCGAGAGCGACTTTACATGCATAGATCGTCGATTTTGTCAATAAGCTAATGTGCTGGATTGAGGGAGATGAGCCAAAAAATTGAAGAATTATTTCAGGAAGGGATTCGGCGCTATGAATCCGGGGAAGCGGCCAAGACGTTAATTCCCTCTTTTGAGTCAATCTGTAAGGGATCCCCAAAGGCGGCGGCGGCTTGGACGTGCTTGTCCTGGCTCTACCTTCTGGAGGGGCAGGCGGAAAAAGCTCTGAAGGCCGCCCAGACTGCTGTGAAGTTGGATCCGGTGGATGCCCAGCCCCGTGTGAATCTGACCCTAGCCATGCTGGAGCTGAAAAAAACCGGGGTACGCCAGCAGGTGGAGGCCATTAAGCAAATCTTGGCACGGGATCCCGAGCAGATTGAGGGTGTCAAATCCAACCTGCAAGAGGGAGGGAACCGCCGTCCCGCTTGGCCCCACTTGAGCAAGATTTACAACTGGCTTTTTGAAGAAGATTAAGTGACCCTATTCCTGGTTTTGCAACAAGATTTTAGGAAAATCTAGGGCTCGTTATTTTAATCTACAACTCTTAGCGATGTCCTCATGGGGTCGGTGCTAGACTTCATTGTACCCAATCGCAAGATGAAATCCATTTATCCATAGGGGCTAGCTCTCATCGCCTTCCCTTCGCCGGACTCAATTGATGAGATTGGGCTCTGGGTTGGTGCGAGATGCTTGGCCCGGTGGTGGCTGTACTTTTTACGCTGCACTTCATTGTATTGCGGTGCGGGCTGTATTGCCGCTGCTTCCATAGCCGCTGAGATCGAGTCCTATTTTCGAACCTTACTCTTTTGACCCCTTTGACCGCAAATGGGAGGAACTTTAAGATGAACCGTCAGATTGTTTGGGTTAAGAGCGATACCCGAAACCACCAAGGCCACTTCATCCCCCAGTCTGAGTATACTTTGGTCGAGGCTGACCAAAATGGCTGGGCGTTGATCTGTGCTGACAATGCCCGCTGCTATTATGTGGATCCCGAACAACTCCGGTTTGAAGCGGGATGAGGGCTGTTGCCACCTATTCAGGGCTTTTTGACCTCAGGGTGTAGGAGAGCCGGATTCCCGTCATGCATTCTCCCCATGCCTTTGGCGTGGGGTTTTTTATGGGATAAGGCAGAGGCCGGCAGCGGACTTGGTAGCGTTGGATGCACTTGTAACCCCGTCCATATGCTTGAATGAGGCCACTTTAGAGGGGTGGGCTTGGCCGGCAATCCTCACCCCATCCGCATACCCAAAAGGGGGTTTATCCATGTTGAACATTGGGCGGCAGTGGCCACGTTGGCTAAAGATATTGGTTATCACAGTTGTATTTGGCGTCGGTATTGTAGCTCTGACCATCGCCAGTTCGCCGGGATCCCCCAAGGCCTCTCACCCGCTGGATCCCCTGACTGCCGAGGAAATTAAAATGACGGCCAGCGTTATCCGCAAGGCCGAGAACTTGGCCGAGGATGCCACCTTTGTGCTGATCGATCTGCGGGAGCCCGACAAAGCCGAGGTGCTCAGCTTTCAGCCGGGGGATCCCTTTCGCCGAGAAGCTTTTGCCATCGTTTACGAACCGAAGGCCAACCGCACCCACGAAGCCATTGTCGACCTGATGGAAAACAAGCTGGTTAGCTGGACGGAAGTGACCGGTGTGCAACCGGCGATGGTGAGCAGCGAGTTTGGGTTGGCCGCAGAAGTGGTGAAGGCGGATCCCGGCTGGCAAGAGGCAATGCGCAAGCGGGGGATCACCGATTTCGACCGCGTGGCTGTGGATTGTTGGGCGCCGGGCAACTTGAGCGAAGAGGAAAAAGCCTCCGGAAATCGCTTCTGTCGCGGCATTTCCTACTACAAAGGCGACAACTGGAACTACTACGGTGCCCCCATTGAAGGGGTTTTGGCCACTGTGAACCTGAACACGGGAAAAGTCTCAAAGCTGATCGACGATGACACCCTTGTGGCCTTCTCCAAAGAGAGCTTTGACTACGACCTCGCTTCTCTGGGCAGCGTTCGCCCCGCCCCCAAACCTCTAAAAATTACCCACCCCGAGGGCGCCAGCTACGACATCAAGGGTAACGAGATCACCTGGCAAGGCTGGAAGTTCCGCTACCTGATGCACCCGCGCGAGGGATTGGTGCTCTACACTGCTCGCTACCAAGAGGGAGAAGAAGAACGGCCTGTGTTCTACCGGGTGAGCCTCTCGGAGATGGTGGTGCCCTACGGGGATCCCGATGAAACCTGGTATTTCCGCAACGCCTTTGATGTGGGGGAATACAACTTTGGCTTGCTCGCCAACACCATGGAGCTGGGCAAGGAGGTACCGGAGAACGGCCTGTTGCTGGATGCCGTCTTTGCCGACAACGATGGGGAGCCCTACGTGATGCCGGGGGTGATTGGCCTCTACGAGCGGGATAACGGCATGCTCTGGAAGCACTACGAGTACAACACAAAGCGCAACGATGTGCGCCGCAGCCGTGAGTTGGTCATGACCATGACCGCCGCCATCGGCAATTACGACTACGGCATTAGCTGGGTGTTTCACCAGGATGGCACCTTTGAAGTGCAGGCAGATCTGACCGGAATCGTCTTGGCCAAGGGTACAGATGCTGTGACGACTGCTGACGCGGATCCCTTTGCCCCCCTGATGGCACCCAATGTGGGCGGTACCAACCACCAGCACTACTTCAGCTTCCGGCTGGATATGGATGTGGATGGCACCGACAATGCCGTTATGGAGATGAACCTCAAGCCCCTGCCCCAAAGCCCCGACAACCCGGCAGGCAACGCCTTCATCATGGAGGAGAAGCATTTGCTCAGCGAAAAAGAGGCCGTACGGGACTTGAACATGGCCAGCAGCCGTAAGTGGGTCATCGTCTCCAGCAGCAAGACCAACGCCCTCGGCGCTCCTACCGGCTACGCCCTCATGCCCGGCCCCAATGCCATGTTCCTGCCGGTCGAGGGATCCAACGTGCGGGAGCGGGCCGGATTTGCCACCCACCACTTCTGGGCTACCCACTACCAGCCCGGCGAACTGTATGCTGCTGGCCCTTATCCCAACCAAAGCGGGCCTGGAGAAGGATTGCCGAAGTGGGTGAGCGACGACCAACCTCTAGAAGGGGAGGATCTGGTGGTTTGGTATTCCTTGGGCGTTTCCCATGTGCCGCGCCCAGAGGATTGGCCGGTGATGCCTGTACACAGAACGGGCTTTAAGCTGATACCTTGGGGCTTCTTCGACCGCAACCCGACGATCAATCTGGCGGAGCCGGCCTGATATTCGGCTTGAATCTTGTTAACTTCAACTTTCAATACAGAGGGTCTGGTCTGTCCCAGGCCCTTTTTGACTGCCACTTAGGGAGATTCCCAGGGTTAACCCCGCTCTCGCATGGCTTCGGCCAGCAGGCGGGCCACTTCCGGTCGAGAGAACTCCGGCGGGGGCACTTCACCGCGTTGCAGCATTTCCCGCACCTTAGTACCCGATAGGTGAATGCGCTGGTGGGGTTGGCTGGGGCTGGTCTTGGCCGTGGCCATGGTGCCGGTGACGGTGCAATAGAAAGCATGTTCAAACTTCAAGGGAATGATGCCCAGCTCCCCCGGCTGGAACTCATCAAAAATGTGTTGGGCATCGTAGGTGCCGTAGTAGTTCCCCACCCCGGCGTGATCCCGTCCCACAATGAAATGGGTACAGCCGTAGTTTTTGCGAATGAGGGCATGGAAAATGGCCTCGCGGGGGCCGGCGTAGCGCATCGACGCAGGATTGATGGCCAAGATCACCCGCTCCTTGGGGTAGTACTTTTCGATCAACACCTCGTAGCAGCGCATACGCACATCGGCGGGAATGTCGTCGCTTTTGGTAGCCCCCACCAGCGGGTGCAAAAATAGCCCGTCCACAATCTCCAAGGCACATTTTTGGATGTATTCATGGGCGCGGTGGATGGGGTTGCGGGTTTGGAAGCCTACAATGGTTCTCCAGCCTCTTTCCCGAAACAGGTGCCGCGATTGGGCCGGATCGATCTGGTAGGCCGGAAAAAGAGGGTGGGGATCCCGCTGCAGGAGGGTGACGGGGCCGGCCAAATAGACGGATCCCTGCTCGTAGAGCACCTTTACCCCTGGATGCTGCTCATCGGTGGTGCGATAAACTTGCCGGGCTTCGTATGTTTTATCGTAGGTGAACTTCTCGGTCAGCTCCAGTAAGCCCAGGATCTTGCCCGCGGAGCTGGCCAAGGCGATCATTTGCCCCTCTTTCAGACCCGCTGCCACTTCCGAGGAGACCGGCAGGGTGACCGGCAGCGACCAAGCCAAGCCATTGGCCAGGTGCATCGTTTCCAGAACGGCCTGGTAATCTTCCCGCCCCATAAACCCCGTCAGTGGGCTGAAGCCCCCGATAGCGATCATCTCCAGATCCGATTGGGCCCGCTCGTCGAGATAAAGAATGGGGCAATGTTCGGCTTTGGAACGCAGCTCCTGCGCCTGCTCAGGCGGGGCAATGCGGTTGATCAGGGTGCCCCCGTGGGGCGGAATGGCATCACCAGCAGGGAGAGTCGATGGAGATTGGCTCATGGGAAGGGCAGCGGGAACAAAGGTTATCCAATCCAATATCCAACTATCGGATCCCAGATCCCCAGAAAGTGGGGAAGAAAGCACAGGTCGGGCTGAAAGCAGGCGGGAGCAGAACAGATGGAGACCCCATCCAGGCTCACACCCTCAGGGATCCCCTCCATCCCAGTCAATCCAGCAGATAGGGAGGCATGCTTTCATCGGTGGCTGATACATTGTCGAAGATGGGCCGATTCATAATCTTCTTTTGCGCGTGCAGAGGTGAGGATTGGGGTTTGGGCTGAATGGGGGCTTGTCCTCTGGGGTTCTGTAACTCCTGGATGGTTTTAGCCCGCTCGTCTGCGACCGCTTGCAACTGCGCCAGCGCCTTTTGCAATTCGTCCCGATGGGCAGTGACTTGCTGCAATTGAGCTTGCAGGGCAGAGACTTTGTTTTGGTAGTCCTGCAAGAGTTGTTGAGCTTCGGCCAGTTGGCTTTTGAGGGCTGCAATTTCCGGCAATTCTGGGGTTGGTTCTGGGGGAGACTGAGAAGACATCGTTGTCGGCTCCTCACCTGTGGGAGTAGACTCTGCAGAGGTGGGCTCTGAACTGGTTTTAGCACTGGCCTTGCGCCGAATTCCGCCAGAGCGGCGGGAAGTTTCCCCCGACGAAGGAAAGAGGCTACGGTCAGATCCGGTCACAAGAGCACCTCGTGTTCAACCAACTGTAGCAGCCGCTGACACACCGCCGACCCAGGCCGATAGTCCATCACCGTCAAGCCGTAGTCAAAAGCAATGCGCAAATCGCTGCTATCTGGAATAGTAACGGGTGAAAGCACATCCGCAAAAATCTGTTGCGCTTGCACATACAATTGCCCGGTATGGGATCCCGACCAAATGCCCCCCGGCAGATAGCGGTCGTCCAGCATCGTCAAAACGGCGCGGGCGTGGCTGAGCTGGCCTTTCAGGGCCTCAATGTAGCGCAAGGTTACTTCCGTGCAGGAGAAATCGGCGCGGTTGAGCCGCGTCGGGATCAGTACCCGCTGGGCCACCCGCAGGGCATTGGCGGTGAGAGCATTCAGTTCTCCCGGCGTATCGAGAAAGATGAAGTCGTAGTCCTGCAGCAGGGGATCCAGTTGGCGCTGCAACAGATCCTGACCCGTCTCTCCGGCAGCAGCCAGTTGGGCCGCCACTTCCGCCATGGTGCTGTGGGAGGGCGCCACATCCACTCCCTTGTCCGTGCAGTAGATCACCTCTTCCAGAGGACGTTGGTGCTGCGGGTGTAAGCTGGCCCAAGCCGTTTCCAGTGCCGCCAGGGATCCGGCCCCTTCCAGGTAAAGGTTGCTGGCGGTGGCCTGGGACGTGAGATCGATGAGCAAAACTCGGTATCCCCGCTGGGCCGTCAACTGAGCCGCGTGGACGCAGAGGGTGGACTTGCCGGTGCCCCCTTTGTTGTTGGTAAAGGCCAGGATGCGCGCCATCAGCTCCCCCCGTTTTGCCAACTTGTTCCCCTTTCCGAGCAGCCCGGCCAGATCCGACAGGACAGCCGTTTAGGTGGCCCCGCAGCAGTCTATGCTATTGGGTGTAGCCTGGTGGAGGACAACCATGCGCGATGTACTGGCGATCATCTTGGGAGGTGGGCGTGGCACCCGACTTTATCCCCTGACCAAGCGCCGCGCTAAACCTGCTGTGCCCCTGGCCGGCAAATACCGCCTCATCGACATCCCGGTCAGCAACTGCATCAACTCCGACATCGAAAAAATCTACGTCCTCACCCAGTTCAACTCTGCCTCTCTGAACCGCCACATCGTCAACACCTACCGCTTGTCCCCCTTCACAGGCGGCTTTGTGGACGTTTTGGCGGCCCAACAAACCCCTGACAATCCCGATTGGTTCCAAGGCACCGCCGATGCCGTTCGCCAATACCTCTGGCTGATGGACTCCTGGAAGCCGCGGGACTTCCTCATCCTGTCTGGGGATCACCTCTACCGCATGGACTACCGCCCCTTCATCCACCATCACCGGCAGGTGGGAGCCGATGTGACCCTGGCGGTGCTCCCCTGTGAAGAAAAAGTGGCCTCGGGTTTTGGCTTGCTCAAGCTCGGCGAAAACGGTCGCATTGTGGATTTCAAGGAAAAGCCGAAAGGAGATCTGCTGAAAGCCTGCCAGGTGGACACGCAAGCTCTCGGCCTCAGCCCGGAAGAGGCCAAAGCCAAACCCTACATTGCCTCTATGGGGATTTACGTGTTCAGGCGGGAAGCCCTCATCGAGATGCTCAAAGTCAAGGATCATACCGACTTCGGCAAAGAGGTGCTGCCGGCAGCCATCGGCAAATACCATCTGCAAGCCTATCTCTTCCAGGGTTACTGGGAAGACATCGGCACCATCGAGGCTTTTTACCGGGCCAATCTGGCACTGGTGCAGCAGCCCAACCCGCCCTTCAGCTTCTTCGACAGCGAAATGCCCATCTACACCCGCCCGCGCTTTTTGCCCCCCAACAAAATCCTCGACTCCCAGATCGTCAACTCCATGATCGCCGATGGCTGCATCATCAAAAACGCCCAAATTCGCAACTCCATCATCGGCATTCGCAGCCGCTTGGAGGCCAACACCATTGTGGAAAACACCCTGGTAATGGGAGCCGATTACTACGAGTCGGCAGAAGAGCGACAGGCCAGGCTGGAGGAAGGGATCCCACCGGTGGGCATCGGGGCCAACTCCCACATTGTCAACGCCATCGTGGATAAGAATGCCCGCATTGGGCGCAATGTCCGCATCCTCAACAAGGATCACGTCACCGAAGCGCAGCGGGAAGAGGAAGGGATCTGGATCAGCAACGGCATCGTCACCATCATCAAAGACTCGGTGATCCCGGACAACACCATCATTTGAGGGGGAAACAGGCCGGCCCTGGCCGAGAAGGGGGCAGGATGGGGCTGACAGGCCCTTGCGCAGAAACGGCGAGGCTTTTTCTGTTAAGATGGATACCAAGAGCTTCAAAACAAAAGACTGTGAGATCGCTGGAGTGTGTTTAGTAGAACTTCGCCCATTGCCGCTTTGGAAGTTTACGATCCGCAATTGATCTGCCGCTATTACCGCTGGCGCCTGCCCCAAGTGATCGGTCGGGCGCTGGCCATTCTCTGGCCTTTCTTGTGGTTTGTCCTCTGTTTGCGCTGGGATCAACTGTGGGGACACACTGATCGCAATGTGGGACGGCGCTCGGTGCAGTTGCGAAAGCTGCTCACCGACCTGGGGCCAACGTTCATCAAGGTGGGTCAGGCCCTCTCCACCCGCCCCGATCTGGTGCGCAAAGACTACCTAGAAGAACTCACCCAACTGCAAGATCAACTGCCGCCATTTCCTTCCGAGCAAGCATTTGCCCGCATCGAATCCGAGTTGGGCCGTCCGATTGCCGAGATCTTTGCCCAGATCTCTCCAGAGCCGGTGGCTGCTGCCAGTTTGGGCCAGGTTTACAAAGCGCAGTTGCACAGCGGCGAATGGGTGGCGGTGAAGGTGCAGCGACCCCATCTGCGAGAGCAGTTGAGCCTGGATCTGTACCTGATTCGCTGGGCCTCGACATGGCTGGGCCCCTGGCTGCCCTTAAACCTGGGCAGTACTTTGACGGCGGTGGTCGATGAGTTTGGCCGCAAGCTTTTTGAAGAGATCGACTACCTGCACGAAGGGCGAAACTGCGAGCGCTTCGCCGAATACTTCCGCGACGATCCGGATGTGTACGTGCCGCGCATCTTCTGGGCTTACAGCACCCGCCGGGTTCTGACCCTGGAGTGGATCGACGGCATCAAGCTGACGGATGTGGAGCGCATTCGAGCAGCCAACCTGGAGGTGAAACAATTGGTGCGTATCGGGGTGGTTGCTGCCCTCAAGCAATTGCTGGAATACGGCTTTTTCCACGCGGATCCCCATCCGGGCAACCTGTTCGCCCTGGCCGATGGTCGCTTGGCCTACATCGATTTCGGCATGATGGATCAGCTTACCGAGGAAATGAAGGAGTACTTGGTGGATGCTCTGGTTCACCTGGTGGATCGCGACTACAACGCCCTGATCGATGACTTTATTCATCTGGGCTTTTTGCAGTCGGATGTCGGCCGCCAAGAGCTGATCCCCGCCTTGGAAAAGGTGCTGGCAGACGTGCTGACCCAAGAGGTGGTCAACTTTAACTTCAAAACGGCCACAGATCAGTTCTCCGACTTGATGTACCGCTACCCCTTTCAGGTGCCCTCCCACTTTGCTCTGGTGATCCGCTCTTTGGTCACCCAAGAGGGAGTAGCCCTCAGCCTCTATCCCCAGTTCCGCATCGTCGGTGTGGCCTATCCCTATGTGGCCAAGCGCCTGCTGACGGATGAATCGCCGCGTATTCGCCAACGGCTGCTGCAAGTGTTGATCAAAGACGGCAAGTTCCGCTGGAACCGCCTGGAGAACCTGATTCAAATTGCCCGCAGCGATGGGGAACTGGATTGGTTGCCCACCGCCCAAATGGGCTTGCGCTACCTGATGTCGGAAGAGGCCCGCGATCTGCGCCGCCAGTTGGTGCTTTCCCTCACAGAAGATGATCGCCTTCACTTTGAGGAGCTGCAGCGCCTGTGGCGGTTGATCAGCCCTGAACTTTCCCCGGCCTACCTCTGGCAGGCGACGCTGAGATCCCTACCCTCGACCGGCGATCTGCAACACACGTTTGCCGAGTTCAGGGATCAGGTGCAAGCCCATCTGGAACATCTTAGCCGCTGGCGGCCACCTCAACCCTGGTCGGATTTGCTGGCAGGAGTGGGACAGGAAAGATAGAACGGAAGAAGGTGGCTCAAGTTTAAGTTTGTTGTTTATTGAGCTGGACAGAAGCGTGGCAGATCAGAAAGGTGATTTCATTGCGGGTGTAGTGACCGGCGCCGTGTTGGGAGGGATCATCGGCGGGGTGATCGGGTTTGTGCTTGCCCCTCGACTCAGCAAGGGATCCGCCGAAGGCCAACGCCGGGATCCAGATCGCCTCAACGGCACCTCCGCAACCCCTGAACGACCGCGCCTCAGTGCTTCAGGTGAGCCCGCCATGTCCAGCGACTGGAAGAAGTGGGAAAATGAGGCAGAACGCATTGCTCAAGCCCGCCGCACTCTAGAGGCCAAGATTGCCGAGTTAAACGAGGCGATTCAGGCCATGCGCACGCAATTGCTCGTCAAGGAAACCTCTTCCAGGGCTGTTGAGGAAAAGCCTTGAGCAGGGGATCCCTGTCCATGCCAAACTAGAGGCGGCAGCGGCTTTCCTCTCTAGGTTCTGCCATCCTCTCTCGGCTGAGTTGCGATCCTGGGCCAGGTCTGCCTCTGGCGAAGGTGCTTCAGCTTAATGGATGTTGAGTTGATCGAGTTGTTTCCCTACTTTTCCCAACCATGATGCTCAGTCACTTGTTGTCTCCTCTCGCTTGGGTGGACGGCCTCTCCCTGGGGTTGGTCTACGGCACTGCCGCGTCTTTGCTGTTCCGCTCCCTTTACCAGTTCATTGTCATTTACAATGCTCTG
>NZ_JANSIH010000316.1:0-3964 GCF_047462075.1 Synechococcus sp. R55.2 | reverse complement strand
GGCGTCCGTTAGGTTGGCCCCCAGCAAGCTGGCGCCGATGAGGTTGGTGCCCAGGAGGTTGGCTCCGCTCAGGTTGGCTCCGTTCAGATCGGCCCCGCTGAGGTCTGCTTGAGTTAGATTGGCTCCGCTCAGGTTGGCATGGCTGAGATTCACCTGGCTCAGTCTCGCGCGGTTTAGGTTTGCTCCTCTCAAGTCTGCCCCACTCAGATCTCGCTGACTGAGGTTGGCCTTTCTCAAATCCGCCCAGCGGAAATCTCGCTCGCCAGCCTCCAATTTTGCCCCCAGATCTCCCACCGGACGAAGGGTAACCGGATAGGCTTTCGCGATTTGGATAAGTTGGGGATCACCCGAATCCATTAGGGTTGTCCAGAGAGCAAACTGCTTTTCCCAATCCAGAGGTTGGTTTAGGGTTTGGAGGAGAAGCTCTCTGCCTTTTCCGTTGTAATGGCTAAAACATTTGATGGCGCCGTTTGCGCTTCTGGGATCCTTGCCTCTCAAAACCGGCTGGAGGATCTCTAAACTGCAATCGATATTGCCCAGATCTTTATCAGTAACTGTAGGCACGCCTCATCCCCCCTTTGGCTGCTTTGTTCCTATTCTGGCTATGGGCTTAGAGAGGGTCAAGACCAGTTCAGGGAATTCCCTTAGAAAGGTTAACCTTTGATACAGGAATTCAATCCTTTTTCAAATTCCCTGATCCAAGATAGCGAGCTGAGGAAGAGGGAACTTCCATTTTGGCTATCGGCTTGCTTCTGCCTTGCCGGCGGCTGGTGCTGCAGCTTTTCCCTCAGCCTCGGCCAAGGGATCCCGGCAGGAAACACAAGCAGGGTAGACAGATAGGTATGGGGTGTTACGGCGGCCAAACCACTCGTAGCGGTGATCCCGGATCTGTTCGTAGCCTCGATCCCCCAGAACCTTCAAGCCAGGAAAGTTGCGGTACAGAGCCAGCCACACCTCCCCGCTCGGCAAAAGGGCGGCAATTTGTTCAATGGCAGCGGATCCCTGCCAGCGGCGCTCTGGGTGCTCCAGATCGATGAGAATCATCCCCAGCTCCACCTGCTCCGGTGGGATCCCCCATTGAGCCAGGGTAGAGGTATCTTGCATGGGGGCATAGCAAAACTGCCGTCCGCGATCCAGTTGCTCCAAGAGCTGAACGCCGGTGGCACAGAGGTTGCAGAGGCCGTCGTAGATAACCATGTAGGGCATGGTGGGATCCCTCAGGCGGGCTGACCCAAAATCTGGGCTTGGTACTGGGCTTCGGTAAGCAGTTGCCGAGGCTGCCGCTGCAGGAACACCCGACCCATCAGGTGATCGTATTCGTGCTGAAAGATCCGCGCCGGAAAATCCTGCCAGACCACCCTTTGCTGAACGCCTTCTGGAGTGTAATACTCCACCTCCACTTCGCGGGCGCGGGCCACCAGACCACGGCAATTGGGCACACTCAAGCAGCCTTCCCAACCCAGCACCTGTTCAGAACTGCAAGCCAGCAGACGGGGGTTAACCATCACCAGAGGCTGCATTTGCGGCGCTTCCGGGTAGCGGGGATTGGGACGAGAGGCCACGATCAGCACTTGGAGCAGGGATCCCACCTGAGGAGCAGCCAAGCCCACCCCCTGCGCCTCTTTCAGGGTAGCCAGCATACCTTCTATAAGATCCTGCAAGGCCGGCGTTTTGAACTCCGTCACCGGCTCGGCCACTTGCGTCAGGATGGGATCCCCCAATTGGCGTAGGCGAAAAGTCATGGCTTGCCCCAAGCAATTCTTCTTCTCAGTCTAGCGGGGATCCCTGAGCAGCCTAGCGGCTCTTGCCAGTAGCCACCAGTTCCAGGGCCAGCTTGGAGCGCTTCAGCCCTTCTGGGATGGGGATGGGGTAGTGGCCGGTAAAGCAAGCGGAGCAGAACGAGTTGGGATCCCGGCCCGTGGCAGCCAGCATGCCTTCCCAGCTCAGGTAGGCCAAAGAATCCACTCCAATCTTCTCGGCGATTTCCTCTACGGAATGCTTGGCAGCAATCAACTGATCCTGGCTATCGGTATCGATGCCGTAGAAGCAGGGATGGGTGACCGGGGGGCTGGAAATGCGCATGTGGACTTGGGTGGCCCCCGCCTGGCGCAGGGCTTTGACGATTTTCTGGCTGGTGGTGCCGCGCACAATCGAGTCGTCCACAATCACGATCCGCTTCCCCCGCAGCACGTCCTCCAGGGGGTTGAGCTTCATGCGAATGCCCCGCTCCCGCATGGATTGGGTGGGCTGAATAAAGGTGCGGCCCACGTAGCGATTTTTGATCAGCCCTTCGGTGTAAGGGATCCCCAATTGGCGAGCATAGCCAATGGCCGCCGGCGTGCCGGAATCGGGAACGGAGATCACCCAGTCGGCCTCTGCCGGAGCCTCCTTGGCCAGTTGTTCTCCCAGCCGCACCCGGTAGGAGTAGAGGCTTTCCCCGTGCATCCAACTGTCTGGGCGGGCGAAGTAGATCATCTCGAAGATGCACAGCTTGGGGGTGGCCTCCGCCCAACGCACCGATTGCAGCCCCTGACGGCTGATCCACACCAACTCTCCCGGCTCCACCTGCCGCAGAGGGTCGGCCCCAATGATATCCAAAGCACAGGTTTCTGAAGCCAATACATAATGCAGCGGCTCGGCCTCGGGGTGGCTGAGGGTGCCGTCGCTGCAGATGATCTCCAGCATCTCTGACTGCAGCAGCTCATCCAGAGCGGGGTTGCTGCTCAAAAGCCCCAACACCAGCGGACGCACCCCATAGGGATCCCGTGCCCCGATCAGGCCCTCTGGCGTGCCGATCACCAGACTAAAAGCCCCCTGACAGCGGCGCAAAGCTTGGCAAGTGGCCGCGATCCAATCTTGACCTTGGTTCACCGCCTGGGCAATGGCGTGGGCAATACACTCGGAGTCGGTGCTGCTGGTTAGGTGCCGGTCGGCGGCCTCCAGTTCCTTCCGCAGCTCTTCCGCATTGACCAAATTGCCGTTGTGGGCCAGAGCCAGCGGCCCCAGGCGAGTCTCCACGATCACCGGCTGAGCATTGGCCACGCGGCTGGATCCAGTGGTGGAGTAGCGGGTGTGACCAACCGCCAGATCCCCGGTCAGTTGGGCCAAGTTCACTTCATCGAAGACCTGGGAGACCAAGCCCATCGCCTTGTGAACCCGGCAAAAGGATCCCTCAAAAGTGGCGATCCCTGCCGATTCTTGGCCGCGATGCTGCAAGGCAAATAGGCCAAAGTAGGCCAGCTTGGCCACCTCCTCTCCTGGAGCCAGGATGCCAAAGACCCCGCAAGCCTCTTGCAGCTCTTCCCGGGCATACCCCGCCCCGCTGATGTTTTCTGAGGGGTACAGGGCATCAACGCCAACGGCAGTCTGCCCCTCTGCTTCTCCACAGCCAGAAGATGGTTCTGCTCCCGCCCTTGCTGCCATGGATCCTCGTCTTGCTGTCACGCTTACCAGTCTAACTCGGCCCAGGTCGTTCCCCTCTGTCTAGCTTCACCCCCGAAGGGGGAGTCCACAGGTGGGGTTTGCAAAAAGCTAAGACTCTATCTATAGTGTTAGCAGCGTGTAAGCGCTGCTGTGGCTGAGAAGCAGCCTGGCCGAGTTTTTGAGTTGGACACCACCAAGGCTCGGCTCTCCCAGAACCGGCAGGATCCCAAAGCTTTGTGTTGTGAGGAGTCAAACCCCATGAGACAGCAGCCCCATAGGTTCCGTCAGAGCTGGACGTTAGCAGCCCCTGTGATCAAAACCAGTGTAGCCGCTCTTCTGTCGTTGTCACTTGTGGCTTGCCAAGAAGATGCCGGCGAACAGCCTGCGGTTACCATCACGCCGATAGCGGTGGTGGCTCCAACGCCCACTCCTTTCCTCATCCCCAGTCCTGTCCCTACGCCGCCGCCCACCCCTCTGCCTACCCCCGCCCCGCCCCCCCCCGCGGGGGGTCGGGGCGCCAGCCGCGGGCGCGGCCGCGGGG
>NZ_JANSIH010000315.1:0-4003 GCF_047462075.1 Synechococcus sp. R55.2 | reverse complement strand
GGGAGGGCGCCTGTATGATCTGCGCTGAGGGCTGCCGGGATCCCTATTTTGCTCTTCACAGGCTCTGTTGAGCTCCAGGGGGCAAGGGTCTGAGCCCATTGATTGTTGGATGGAGAACAGCATGCAATCTCTCTCCCGATTTCTCAATAAAATCCGCTATCTCCTACAGGAGACTTTTTTGGGGTTGCGGCGGGGGGGCTGGCTGAACTGGGCCGCTGTGAGCACCCTGCTGGTGTTGCTGTTCTTGGTGGGGATCGGCGTTGAGCTGTCCTGGGGCGTGGATGCCACGGTGCAGTCGCTGGGAGGACAACTGGAGATCTCCGTCTACCTGGAGCCGGAACGGCAGGGGGTGGAGCTGCAACCTCAGGTCGCCCAACTGCCTCATGTGGCCGAGGTGAAGGTCATCACCAAAGACCAGGCTTGGCGCAACCTTTTGCTGGAAATGGGGATCCAAGACGAGGCGGCCATGGAAACCCAGTTGGGGGAGAACCCCTTGGTGGATGCTCTGCGGGTTAAGGCGGATTCCACCGAAGCCTTGGGGGAAGTGGCGGAGCAGATTCGCCAACTGGAAGGGGTGGATGAGGTCTACTACGGCGACCGCATTGTGGAGCAACTGGCCCAGCTCCAGGACATGCTACGGCTGGGATCCCTGACCATTACCGGCGTGTTGGCCCTGACAGCGGTGGCGGTCATCACCACCACCATTCGCCTCATCGTCATGGCGCGGCGGCGGGAGATCGAGGTGATGCAATTGGTGGGGGCGACAGCAGCCTGGATTTACTTGCCCTTTATTTTGCAAGGGTGCCTGTTTGGGGTGATCAGCGCAGTGGGAGCTTGGGGATTGATCTTGGGATCCCAGCAGTTGCTGCAGGAGCTGCTGGAGCAGTTGATTGCCTTGCCCTTCCTCAAGGTGATGCAGGCAGATCGCAGCCAACTGGAGTTTTGGCTCTTGCCGTCGATGTTGTTGGGGATGGGGGTTTTTCTGGGCACCACCAGCAGCTTGATCGCGGTGCGCAAGTCGGCAGGGCGATGAGCTGGAGGCGATGCTGAGGAAAGCCCTGGATATTCCAATCTGAGGATCGCCATAGGATAAGATGATGGACTCTACTTCCCTGGCTTTCCAAGATCTGGCCGCCATGAACCCATTGCCTCCTCCCGCCCACCCCTACCAGTTCCGCGCTTTGGGCCTGATTAAGGGATCCCTGAAATCGATCCCCAAGACTTATGCGCAGGCAACCTTGGTTGCCTCTGACGGAGCAGAATATCCGGCTACCCCCGGACGCGCCGAGCTTCTCGGCCCCTTCGAGCACTGCATCAAGAGCGGCCATACCTACTGGTACTACGTGCAGCCGCAGCCGCGTTCAGGGGGGGCTTTGGGCTTGAGCATCATCCGCATCCTGGCCCTGCCGGAAGAGGAGCAAGACCCAGAGTGGGAAGAAGAGCCGTTTTTGCCTGCCCCTGAAGATGTAGAGGAAGGCTTTAACATCCGCGGCATCGTCCAGCCCCACGATGGCTTTGTTGAGGTGACCGTGCGGCGCAAGCCCCAGGGAACCAAGCAATTTCCCCCGCTGCAATTGCGTTTGGAAGGATTCTTGCCGGGAGCTGTGGCGGGCGAGTTTTGGGATCTGTTGGCAGAGCGAGAGGGCAACGAGCTGTTGCTGGTGGATGGTACCCGCCTGTTGACCGCAGTAGCCTAGCTATCTAGATTGGCCCTGCTTGAGAACCTTAAAATAAACCAAAGAGCTTCCCAACCGATGGTGTCTGCTGCCGGCTTGTCCCAACGGGTCGCCCATCTATCCCCTTCCCCCACGTTGTCCATTTCGGCTCTGGCTAAAGCCATGCAGGCAGAGGGGCTGGATGTGTGTAGCTTGAGCGCGGGCGAGCCGGATTTCGATACGCCTGACCACATTCGGGCCGCGGCCATCCGTGCTCTGGAAGAGGGCAAAACCCGTTACGGCCCCACCGCCGGGATCCCCGCTCTTCGCCAAGCAGTGGCCGACAAGCTGCGGCAAGAAAACAGCCTGCAGTTCAGCCGTGACCAGATCCTGATCAGCAACGGCGGCAAGCAAACCCTGTTTAACCTGGCCATGGTGCTGCTGGATCCCGGCGATGAAGTGATCCTGCCTGTTCCCTACTGGGTCAGCTACCCCGAAATTGCGGCTTTGGCAGGGGCAAAGGTTGTGCGGGTGCAGACGGAAGAGGCCCAGGGGTTCAAGCTCACCGCCGAGCAATTGCGCCAGGCCCTCACCCCCCGCAGCAAGCTGCTGATTCTCAACTCACCGGCCAACCCTACCGGAGCCGTTTACCACCGGCACGAGCTGGCAGCTCTGGCAGAGGTGATCCTCTCGGCCCCCCATCTGTACGTGATCTGCGACGAGATCTACGAAAAGCTGGTCTACGGACAGGCCCGCCACATCAGCCTGGGATCCCTTTGCCCTGACTTGATGCCGCGCCTGATTCTCAGCAGTGGCTTCGCCAAAGCTTACGCCATGACCGGCTGGCGGGTGGGCTACTTGGCCGGGCCCAAGCCCATCATCGAGGCAGCCATCAACCTGCAAAGCCACAGCACCTCCAATGTGTGTACCTTCGCCCAGTACGGCGCTCTGGAAGCCCTGACCAGCCCCCTATCGGCAGCGGCTGTGGAAAAAATGCGCCAAGAATTCTGGCAGCGGCGGGATCTGATGCTGGACGAGATCCGCACCTTGCCGGGGGTGACTTGCCCAGAGCCGGAGGGCGCATTTTATGTGTTTGTCAACATCGGCCAAACCGGGTTAAGTTCGGTGGAGTTTTGCCAGCGGCTACTCAGGGAACACCATGTCGCTGCCGTGCCGGGGGTAGCCTTTGGGGCAGATTCCTACATTCGCCTTTCCTATGCTGCCGATCGCACCACCCTCGAAAAAGGGCTGCAGCGGCTGCACCGGTTTGTGTCTTCCCTCTGAGAATTCAATCCGAGGATCGAAAAGAACTGAGGAAGCTCAGCTCCCAGCGGCTGGATCCCTGTAGGCCATTCCCAGCGGCGGGATCCCTATCTGAAGTGTGAACACTATTGCTTAACCCTAGCTATAGTGTTAGGGGATGGGCTACGAGGGGATAACTCATGTCTGGCAGAACGGCGCTTGTCATCACCGTTGCCTGTTTGAGTGGGGGATCCGGAAAGACCACAGCCGCCCTCAACCTGGCCATCATGTTGGCCGAGCATGGCAAGACGCTGGCCGTTGACTTTGATCCGCAGGGCAACTTAAGCCAGTGGATGGGCTGGACGGATCTGTCCGAGTCGGCCACCATTGCCGAGACGATTCTGCCGGGGGCGGATCGGGTTCACATTCGGGAGATTATCCGTCCGCCGTTGAATGAGGATCGCCAGGAGCGGCTGTGGTTGGCCCCCAGCGATTACAGTCTCTCGCGGGCCATGGATGCGATCGTGATGGAGCCGGGGCGGGAGCTGTTTTTGAAGCGGGCTTTGCGACCGATTTTGCCGGAGTATGACTTTTTGGTCATCGACAGCCCCCCCTCGAAAGGGTTGCTCACCTACAACAGCATTCTCAGCGCCGATCTGCTGGTGGTGCCGACGGAATGTACCCAAAAGGGGGTGATGGGGGCCCTAAGTACCCTGGTGCTGTTGAAAGAATTGGAAGAGCTGGATTTTCATGTGCCCAAGTTTTTGGGGGTGCTCCCCACACGGGAACAGTGGGTGGGCAACAACCGCACCAAAATGTCGCGGGCCGCGGTGGAAGCCTTGGCGGAAATGATGCAAGGGATCCCCATTTTCACGCCGGTGCGGCAAAGTACAGTGGTGCAGCAAACCAACAGCATGGGCTGGTCGTTGGCGGAGGCGGGGGAAGATCTCCTGGCCCAACCTTATCGTGAGGTCCTCAAGGCTGTGTTGGAGGCCCGCTAACATGGCTACTGCCAAGAAGCCTCCCAAAAAAAAATTGCCCACCGGCCCCACCAAGGCAGATTTGCTCTCGCGCATGGGGGTGAATAAGCAGCCAGAGCCGATGGA
>NZ_JANSIH010000314.1:0-599 GCF_047462075.1 Synechococcus sp. R55.2 | reverse complement strand
AGCGTGCTCAGAAACCGCTACACTGATTATAGCGCCAGCAGGATTAGCGGCCATGAAGCATGATTTTGTTTCCAGCGGCAGAGCTGTATCTGATTTGAAGGCACACTTGGTCTTAACCACCAAGTACCGTCGCAAGGTATTTACCAGCGAAATGCTGCAGCGATTACATGAAGTCATGTATGACCTTTGCCAAAAGTGGGGTTGCAAACTTATTGAGTTCAACGGCGAGGCAGACCATGTTCATCTGCTGTTCCAGTACTACCCGCAGGTGGATCTGTCCAAATTGGTAAACAACATCAAATCCGTCTCTAGTCGCAGGATGAGAAGCGAGTTTGCGGATTACATCAGCAAGATATACCGGAAAAATGTGCTGTGGAATGAATCTTATTTCATCGCTTCATGTGGTGGGGTAACAGTCTCGGCATTGAGCCAGTACATTGAAAGCCAAGGTACTCCCGCCTCTCATCCCGACCCAAGCGCTCCGCGCCGCTAGCGCGTTCGCTTCAGCGGGCCGTAGGCCATACGTCCTGCGGACAGAGGGCGGGGCTTCTCGGCGGTTTAGCTAAAGTTGCATTGGGCTGTAATTCCAGCTCGCGGTA
>NZ_JANSIH010000313.1:0-4055 GCF_047462075.1 Synechococcus sp. R55.2 | reverse complement strand
CCCCAAGGTGCAGCCCAAGAAAAAGAGCCTGGACGAAGTGGATCCGGTGCTGTTGGAGACCTTCGAGAAATTGGGGATCCCCTTGTCTGAACAGAAGCGGCTGGCCAATGTGGCGGTGGATGCCATCTTCGACAGCGTTTCGGTAGCCACCACCTTCCGGGAAAAGCTGGCCAAGGAAGGCGTGATTTTCTGCTCCATGTCAGAGGCGCTGCGGGAGTATCCGGAGCTGGTGCGCAAGTACTTGGGCAGTGTGGTTCCCATTGCTGATAACTACTACGCGGCGCTGAACTCGGCAGTGTTCAGTGATGGATCCTTTGTCTATGTGCCCAAAGGGGTGCGCTGTCCCATGGAGCTTTCCACCTATTTCCGCATCAACAACGGCGAATCGGGCCAGTTTGAGCGCACCCTGATCATTGCCGACGAGGGATCCTACGTCAGCTACTTGGAAGGGTGTACTGCCCCCATGTTCGACACCAACCAACTGCATGCGGCGGTGGTGGAGCTGATCGCCCTAGACAATGCCGAGATCAAGTACTCGACGGTACAGAACTGGTATGCCGGCGACGAAAACGGCAAAGGGGGCATTTATAACTTTGTAACCAAGCGCGGCCTGTGTCAGGGGGCAAACTCCAAGATCTCCTGGACGCAAGTGGAGACCGGCTCCGCCATCACCTGGAAGTACCCCAGCTGTGTGCTGGTGGGGGAAAACTCGGTGGGCGAATTTTACTCGGTTGCCCTCACCAACCACTACCAGCAGGCCGATACCGGCACCAAGATGATTCACGTGGGCCGCAACACCCGCAGCAAAATTATCTCCAAAGGGATCTCGGCTGGGCACTCCAAAAACAGCTACCGCGGCCTGGTCAAAATCGGGCCGAAAGCGGAAGGTGCCCGCAACTTTTCCCAGTGCGATTCCATGTTGATTGGGGATCAGTGCAGCGCCAACACCTTCCCCTATATTGAGGTGCAAAACAACACCGCCAAAGTGGAGCACGAAGCTTCCACCTCCAAGATTGGAGAGGAGCAATTGTTCTATTTCCAGTCGCGCGGGATCGGCATGGAAGATGCCGTGTCCATGATCATCAGCGGCTTCTGCCGAGAGGTGTTCAACCAATTGCCGATGGAGTTTGCCGTAGAAGCCGATCGGTTGCTGAGCCTGAAGTTAGAGGGATCCGTCGGCTAGGGGATTGTTCCCGACGTGAAGCTAAGCAGCTGGGGAGAGGCTACTGACATCAGTGGGATTTCAGGAGAGGGGTGACTCCCAAGGCAGAGAGGTTTTGAACTATAAAGGCTAGGCAGGAGAAGTTCCCTATGCGGGCATTTCTGGAGGAGTTCAAAAACTTTATTAGCCGGGGCAATGCCTTAGATTTGGCTGTTGGCGTTGTTATTGGAGGTGCTTTTGGGAAGATTGTGACTTCTTTTGTAGCAGATCTGTTTACTCCAGTTTTAGGCTTGATGATTGGTGGAGTGAGCTTCCAGAACTTGGTCTGGAAAATCGGTGGAAGTCCTGAAGACCCAGTTACGATTAACTACGGCAGCTTTCTGCAAGCTGTGTTTGATTTTGTGATTATCGCTTTTGCCATCTTCTTACTGGTGAAGGCGATCAACACCCTACAGCGAAAGGAGGAAGAATCTCCTCCCACATTGCCCCCACCAGAAGTGGTTTTGCTGACAGAGATCCGGGATATCCTCAATCGCCACTCCCAATAGAGCTATAGGGGATCCTTAGGCCCAAAATCCAAACCTGGTTTAGGGATCCCTTAACTTTTCAGCTCCTGCCCTTCGGTGTCAACCCTAGAGTCTAGCCATGATCCGTGAAAACAGCCCTGTCATCTTATCCGTTCGAGATCTCAGCGCCGAGATCGACGGCACCCCCATTCTCAAGGGGTTGAGCCTGGAAATTCGCGCCGGAGAAATCCACGCCATCATGGGCCCCAATGGCTCTGGAAAAAGCACTTTTTCCAAGATCTTAGCCGGCCACCCTGACTACAGGGTGACGGGGGGCGAGATCCTCTACCTGGGAAAAAATCTCTTGGAGATGGAGCCAGAAGAGAGGGCTTGGGCAGGGATCTTTTTGGCATTTCAATACCCCATCGAAATCCCAGGGGTGAGCAACTTGGATTTCCTGCGCGCCGCCTACAACGCTCGCCAGAAATATCGGGATCAGCCGGAACTGGATGCTCTGGATTTTGACGACCTGGTACGGGAAAAGTTGGATATTGTCAAAATGGATCCCGTTTTTTTGGAGCGCTCTGTGAATGAGGGCTTTTCCGGCGGCGAGAAAAAGCGCAACGAGATCCTGCAAATGGCGGTGTTGGAGCCTACGCTGGCCATTTTGGACGAGACGGATTCCGGTCTGGATATCGACGCGCTGCGCATTGTGGCCCACGGCATCAACCGACTGGCCGGCCCTGAGAATGCCATGCTCTTGATCACCCACTACCAACGCTTGCTGGACTATGTAACCCCCGACCACGTGCATGTGATGGAAGGGGGGCGTATTGTCATCAGCGGGGACAAGACCTTGGCGCTGGAGCTGGAAGAACGGGGCTACGACTGGATCAAAACTCAGTTGGGCCAAGAATCAGCAGCCGCAACATCCCGGCGGGAGGAAGAGGGATGAGCGCCACCTTGCCCAAACCTTTCGCCCCAGAGAGCCGCCTATTCCTGGAGCACATCCTCGGCCAAATCCCCGAAAGGCAGGATCCCTACACCACCCTTAGGCAGCAGGCCCGCGCCCAATTGGCCGAACTGGGGATCCCGACCCCACGGGAAGAGGATTGGAAATACAGCGATCTCTCGCCGCTGCTGGCCCACGAGTTTCGCCTGGCTGCTGCAGGGGATCCGGCTCTGGATGCGGCAACTCTAGAGCCCTGGCTTTGGCCGGAAGCCAGCTATAGCCGCGCCGTGTTCGTCAACGGCTACTTTGCCCCCCAGCTTTCTGATTTGAGCGGCCTGCCCACCGCTTTGCAGGTGATCCCTTTAGCCCAAGCCCCAGGGGAGTTGCTGCAAACCCTGGCCAAGACGGATGTGTTTACGGCCCTCAACACCGCTCATCTGGGAGATGGGATCCAGATTGGCCTACAGCCCGGCCAGGAAGTTCCGTCACCGCTGCACCTGCTGTTCATAACGGTGGCTCCTGAGGGAGAGGCCGTTTTGGCCCAGCCCCGCTGCCTGCTGTCTTTGCAAGCCCACAGCTCCCTCACGCTGATCGAAGATCATGTATCCCTGGGATCCGGGATCCCCTTTGGCAACGCGGTTACGGAGATCGCCCTGGCAGAGGGATCTCGTTTGCACCATGTGATTTTGCAAAGGCAGGGATCCCCAGCCTTCCACATCAACAAGACCGCCGTGCGCCAAAGCTGCGACAGCCACTACCGCCTCCAGGCGATTCAGTGGGGATCCCAGTTTTCTCGCCACAACCTGGAGATCACCCAAGCCGGAGCCCAGGCCCACACCCAACTGCAGGGGCTAACGCTGCTGAAGGGATCCCAGCACAGCGACACCCACTCCCGCCTGGTGCATCAGGCCCCCCATGGCAGCAGCCGCCAATTGCACAAGTGCATCGTGGACGAGACGGCCCATGCGGTCTTCAGCGGACGGATTCTGGTGAGCCGAGAGGCCCAACTGACGGACGCCGCCCAGACCAACCGCAACCTGCTCCTAGGCCCCAAAGCGCGGGTCAACACCCAGCCACAACTGGAGATCTTTGCCGACAACGTCAAGTGTGCCCACGGGGCCACCGTCAGCCAACTGGAGGCGGAAGAGATCTTTTATCTGCAAAGCCGGGGTATTCCCCAAGCTGAGGCCAGGCAACTTCTCACCTGCGCTTTTGCAGCAGAAGCCCTGGAAGGGATCCCTTTGGCTTGGCTTCCCACCCTGGTGGCCCGCCGGTTGGCTGGGATCCCGTGAATCCAATCAATTCCAATAACAATAATAAGTTGTTGCTCCCCCATTACCCTCAAGAGTGACCAGACTTGGGCGTAATGGATAGGCAGCAGTAAACTACCCGGCTCCGACCGCTAAGCGGTACGGAGCGGGCTTTCAGTAGCCCT
>NZ_JANSIH010000312.1:0-21509 GCF_047462075.1 Synechococcus sp. R55.2 | reverse complement strand
TATCGCTGCATAGTTGAACAGTGATGTTCAGCAGTGTTCAGCGTAAATGTATCAGGAACTGTCCATGCAAGTGGAGTTTCGCGAGTGCGATCCGGGAAATCTGTGGATCTGGTTTGAGTTTGCGGAGCCGCCGGTCGAAGCTGAGCTGGAGTACCTCAACGAGGTGCTGGAGTCATGGTACGTGCTGGGCAAACTGGGCGGATTTAACGCCGAGCGCCTGGTGGCCCAAGAGGCCGAGGTGGATCTGAGCTATCTGGAATATCCCAACGAATCGGATCCCTTGCCTTCCCTAATGCACAACATGGGATCCCTGGAAGAGAAGGACAACTGGGCCCGCTGCTGGTTTGATCTGGGCACCGCCGATGCGATGGCGCTGGATGTGTTGATCAACGCCCTGCGCACCCTCAGCCTGGAATACATCGGCCTCAGCCGCGTGATTATCGGCGGGCAAAATGAGGATTGGCCAACGGCGGATCCGGAGGAGATGGATGACATGGATGACTACGATCTAAACGGCTATGTGCGGGATCACAGGGAGGAGGAAGGAGGGCTGGAATAGCGGGATCCCTGCCTACTCCAAGTAGCCCAGCTCTTGCATCTGCCGCACCAAGTCGGCATCGCTTTCCACATTCACCTTGCGAGGAGCCGTGCTGGGCTGTCGGGATTCTGCCCAGCTCACCCACGTTCTCAGCCCCTGCTGCAGGCGAGCCAGCCAAGCCTGGGGGGAAAGGGATCCCCAGCCGGCTTCCCCCGCCGACCGGTTGCGATAGCGCTGCGGGTCCACATCAGGCAGAGAGGAGACAGGATCCCCGTCGCCGACCCAGAGCAGATCCCGCAGCTCCGCCGGATCCTGCTCCAAGTTGTAGAGGCTGGGACGATCCCCCGTTTGGATGAGCTTGGTCATCCCCTCATAGAGGGCACGGCGGATGTCGTAACAGGCACGCGCCCGCAGCAGGCTGTCGTTACGGCTTTCCATAGCCCGAATGAGGAGGTGGGGCGGGAAGGCTTCGCTGAGCACTGTTCCCTGCTCGGGATCTTCCCCTGCCAAGGTGCGGGCCAAGCTGAGGCGGGCGACCTCGCGGCGGAGCTTGAGGCTGACACAGGGGGCACCGTTGGGGGAAAGGTTGGGGCTAAAGCCGGCAGCTTCCAGGAGGGTATGGAAGAGGCGGCGGGTGGAAACGGGGGTGGCAATGCGTTTTCCTGCCGGGAAGTGGCCGGGATAGCGCAGGATGAGGGGCACGCGGATCAGCTCTTCGTAGACCACAAAGGCGTGGCCGACGAAGTCGTGTTCTCCCAGGCCTTCGCCGTGATCGGCGACGATGGCCACCAGCGTGTTCTGCTCCAGGCCGGTGTGGCGCAGGGTGTCGAAGACGGATCCCAGTAGGTGATCTTGGTAGGCCACCTCAGCATCGTAGATATCCCGCAGCACCTGAGCTTGCAGCGGGGAGAGGGGTTCCGGCAGGGGCGCCATCCAGCGGTAGGGCTGGGCGTTGTATTGGCGCAAAAAGTCGCGGGCCTCGCGGTTGCTTTTGAAATAGGGGGCGTATTTCTGCACAAAGGGCTCCGGCGGCCAGTAGGGCAGGTGGGGCTCCATCAGGTTGACAAAGCAAAAGAAGGGCCGTGCTCCGGGATCCGACCGGCGGCGGGCCATCTGCTGCAGGTAGCGGTTGAGGTCGGCAATCGAGGCGGCGGTGTTGCCCTTGAAGTTCACCAAGCGGGTCCAGAGGGAGGCAAACCAGGGGTGCAGCGCCAGCTGGAAGAGGGCGTCGGAGCGGGCAAAGGCGTTTTGCACCGGGTAGGAGAGCCGCCGCCAAAATTGGGTGTAGGCGGCCAGCCAGCGGTTTAGAGGGGCAGGCAAGGGGTTGCCCTCGGGGGGGCGGGTGGGCAGAGCGCCGCCGTAGTTGTAAAAGGTTTCAAAGCCGCGCCGCAAGCCGTTTTTCAGGATCCCCACCAGAGGGTTGTTGCAAAAGCCCACGGTGGTATAGCCACTCAGCTGCAACAGCTCTGCCAGGGTGGGCAGGGCGGGGCTCAGCTCCAGATCTGCTTGGACGGTCTGGTGGGTGCTGGGGTATTCCCCCGTAAAGAGGGAAGCGTGGGAGGGGATGGTCCATTGGGCAGGGGCGATGGCCCGCTCGAAGAGGGTGGATTCGGCGGCCAGCCGATCCAGGTTGGGGCTGGTGGGCAGTTGGCGGGCACGCTCCGCTTCCGACCAGTAGCAGGAGAGACGATCTGCCCGCTGGGTATCCAGCACGATCAGCAGGATGTTGGGGCGTTCTGCAGCAGCGCCGGCCCTGGCGGGGAAACATCCTGTTTGCGCCACTCGGACGGAGTCCTCAAAGCTCACCACAACTCACCCGATACTTTTCCTTAAAGGTATCCCTATCCTGCCATGCTCTCGGCCAGCTTTCTGCTTCCCCCACCGCCTCCTCAGGGCAAAGTGAGCTGGGTTTGGCTGTTGCCCTGGATCCGAGCGGTGTTGGCCTGCCAATCCAGGATCCCTTGGTTGCCCCTAACGGTCAGAGCCTGGCCGGGCTGGCGGTAGCGCACGTTGCCCTGGGCCTGCAACTGGGTGGAGCCGATGCGCCAGCGGATCTCCTGGGCCTGCAGCTCTTGACCGGTTTGCTCGGCTTTGGCTTGCCCGTTGCCCAATATGCGCAACTCGGTTAGAGGCAGGGGAGCCCGCAACTGCTCGCCCCTGAGGCGCAAAGCTTGTAAGGGAGCGTAAACCTCTACAGACCCTACTGCCTGCACTTCCCCGACGCCAAATTGCCACAGAAAACGGCTGGCAGCCAGCTCCAGATCCGGATCCCGGTACTCTGCCCGCACCGGCTGAGTGGGATCCCAGTTCTCCAACTGCATCTGGGCTTGGCCAAAATCAACGAGCAGCCGCTCCCCCTGCAGGGATCCCTGGCCCTCCAACAGCTCCACTTTCACCTGGCCCTCGGCTTGGAGGCGGCGCTGTTCCGGCAGCCATTCCACCCGTTGGGCCTGCAGACGCAGATTATCCCGCTCTGATTCCACCTCGACTTGACCCCTCAATTCCAGACGTCGTTCGCCGGGGTAGGCAGAGCCTTGCTCGGCGCGGGTGCGGATGGCGCGGTTGTCTTCGTCGAAAAATTCTCCCTCAACGGCCTGCAAATGGGCGGATCCCAACTGCACAGGAGTGGCGCTGCCTTCGGAGGGGGGCTCGTATTCGGCCAGGCGAGCCTGTAAGCGCCAGAGAATGGCACCATCCGGTCTGGCTTGGGTGAGGGTGATGTCTTCGTAGATCAACTGGGGGGTGGAGATGGGCTCGGAAGGCGCATCGGGATCCCACTCCGGCCCGCCACAGCCCGCGCTCAGCAGGGCCAAAACGGCCAGGAAACGGAGGACAGACAAAGACCTGGACTGCATGGATCTTCCTTGGGGGCTTTCTCCCCTACCCTAGCTTTCTTAGGACTCCGTCCCGCTGGCGCGATCAGCCGTATTCTTCCGCTGTGCCGGACGGGATCCCGCTCTCGGCAAACCCGTGGCATCATCAGGGCAAGGGGTTTTCGGGGGCAAGCGTGACCCAACTGTTGCAACTTTTCATTTACGGCCTCGTCTTGGGCAGCATCTATGCTCTGGGGGCAATTGGGGTATCCCTCACGTTTGGCATTTTGCGCTTTGCCAACTTTGCCCACGGGGATCTGATGACCCTGGGGGCCTACTTCGGCCTGACATTTGTTGGGTTGGGTTGGCCAATTGGGGTCAGCCTGATCCCGGCAGCCTTGGCCACGGTACTTTGTGCAGTTGGGATCGACCAGCTCATTTATCGCCGCCTGCGCCGGGAGGCCCCGGTGATCTTGCTCATTTCTTCTTTTGGCACCGCCCTGATTCTGCGCAGCCTGGTGCAGATCATCTGGGGGCCCAACAACCAGGTGTACCGCAGCGGGATCCAGTTGCCGTGGCGGCTTGGAGAGCTGCGCATCAAGCCCGATTGGGCAGTGATCCTGGTGGGAACAGCCCTGTTGGTGGTGGCCCTGCATCTTTTCTTACAACGCACGCGGGTGGGCAAAGCGATGCGGGCCATGGCCGACAATTTTGAGCTGGCCAAGATTACCGGCATTGATACAGAGCGGATCGTCCTCTGGACTTGGGCCATTGGCGCAGCCTTGGCCTGTGCAGCAGGTGTGTTCCTGGGCATGGATACCCGTCTGCACCCCACCATGGGCTGGCGGCTATTGCTGCCCATTTTTGCAGCGGCCATTCTCGGCGGCATTGGTCGCCCTTACGGGGCCATTGCCGGAGGGCTGGTGATTGGCCTAGCGGAAGAGTTTTCCACCTTGGTGATGAACCCTGCCTATAAAACCGGGGTGGCCTTCGCCATTTTGGTACTGCTGCTGATCTTCCGACCCACAGGATTGCTGGGATCCCCGGGTGGGGGGAATGTCTGATGTTGAGCTACGGCATTTTCTTTTTGATTTTGGTGGGGATCTACGGCGTGCTGGTGCTGGGCCTCAATATCCAGTGGGGCTACGCCGGCATGTTCAACATCGGGGTGGGGGCTTTTTTTGCCGTGGGAGCCTATGCCAGCGCCATTGTAACCACACCCCCAAGCGCCGAGCATTTGGGCGGCTTCAATCTGCCCTTTTGGGTGGGTTTTGCCATAGCTGTGGCTGTCGCCGGGGCGATTGCCTTTTTGATCGGGTTGATTACCCTGAAGCTGCGTTCCGACTACTTGGCCATCGCCACCATCGGCATTGCTGAGATCATCAGCCAAATCCTGAGAAATGAGGGCTGGCTGACCAATGGCGTACGGGGAATTACCCGCATTCCACGACCCTTTCGCGGCTGGATCCCAGGTCAGGATACTCTTCTCTACTTGGGCTTGGTGCTGGTCATTTTGGCGGTGGTCTATTGGGCTGCGGAGCGGGCCTATCGCTCCCCCTGGGGGCGGGTGCTGCGGGCCATTCGCGAGGATGAACCGGCAACCATGGCCGCCGGCAAAGATGTGCTCCAGTTTCGCCTGCAGGCGTTTGTGCTGGGATCCATGCTCATGGGGTTGGCGGGGGCCCTCTACGCCCATTTTGTCAATTTCATCAGCCCAGAAGCCTTTCAACCGGAGTTTGCCACCTTTATCGTTTGGGTAATGCTGATCGCGGGGGGCAGTGGCAACAATCGCGGCGCCTTGCTGGGAGCGCTGGTAATTTGGGGGGTGTGGTCGGGCAGCGAGTGGCTCACCAACCGTTTGCCGCCCCAGTGGGCCACCCGGGCTGGCCCTTTGCGCATTTTGTTGATCGGGATCCTGCTCCAGGTGATTCTTCTGACGCGCTCTCAAGGATTGTTGCCTGAACGTCCGCCCAAGCCCGTCTTGGGCATTTCTCCTTCGCCTAAGCAGAACCCCGCAGGATAGGATTGGGTCGGCTCCAGCTGTTGTTGACGTGTTTGAGACAACCCAGCCCTCTGCCGCCATGACTCCGCGCCCCAAGGAAACTGACCCTTCCTGGCCACCCTGCAACCCCGACACGACGGGCTGCCCCCCGGATGCCGGACAACCAGGGATCCGGACTACACCCATCCAAGAGGGCTATGCTCTGCCGGAGCAGTATTTCAACCGGGAGCTGAGCTGGATTGAATTCAATGCCCGGGTTTTGCACGAGGCCCTGGATGAGCGCACACCGCTGCTGGAGCGGCTGAAGTTTCTGGCCATCTTTGAGAGCAACCTGGACGAATTTTTCATGGTGCGGGTGGCGGTGATCCGTCGTCAGTTGGAAACGGGCGTGTTGGTGCTAACCCCGGATGGCCTTACACCGCAGCAGCAGTTGCAGCAGATCTCGAGCCACCTGCGCCCCCTGATTCGAAAATTGCACACTTGCTTCCGGCAGGAACTGGTGCCCAAGCTGGCGGAACAGGGCATTCACATCCGCGATTTTTCCGAGCTGGCCGAGTCGGAACGGCAGGAGCTGCGGGACTACTTTGAGAGGCGTTTGTTTCCAGTGCTCACCCCCTTGGCGGTGGATCCAGGCCATCCTTTTCCCTACATCTCCAACCTCAGCCTCAGCTTGGCGGTGGTGGTGCGGGATCCAGAGACTGGCAAGGAGCATTTTGCTCGCGTGAAGGTGCCCAACACCTTGCCCCGCTTTGTGCCGCTGCGGGATGGGGTGAGCTTTGTGCCGCTGGATCAGGTGATTGCCCACCATCTGGAAGCGCTGTTTGTCGGCATGCAGGTGCTGGAGTACTACCCCTTCCGCATCACCCGGGATGCCGATCTGGAAATCCAAGAGGACGAGGCCGACGATCTGCTGGCTGCCATTCAAGAAGAGCTGCGCAAGCGCCGCTTCGGCTCAGTGGTGCGCATGGAGATTGCCAGCCAAACTCCGGCAGCCATCCGACAACGGCTCAGCGAAGAGATGCGCCTCAACAGTGACTCGGTGTACGAAGTGGATGGCCTCTTGAGTATGGGGGGGGTGATGGCGTTTCTCAGCCTGAATCGGCCCGATTTGAAGGATCCCCCTTGGGGGCCGGTCACCCCGCCCCGCCTGCGCACTGCCTCGGTCAGCGATGAGCCGGTGGATATCTTTGCCGTCATCCGGGAAGGGGATCTGTTGGTGCATCACCCCTACGATTCTTTTGCCGCCAGCGTGGAACGGTTTTTGGAGGAGGCCGCCAACGATCCGCAGGTGCTCACCATTAAGCAAACCCTCTACCGCACCTCCGGCGACTCGACGGTGGTGAAATCCCTCATTCAGGCCGCCGAAAACGGCAAGCAGGTGGCCGCTCTGGTGGAGCTCAAAGCCCGTTTCGACGAAGAAAACAACATCCTCTGGGCCAAAAAGCTGGAGAAAGCCGGGGTCCACGTGGCCTACGGCCTGCCGGGGCTGAAAATCCACTGCAAACTGGCTTTGGTGGTGCGGGAAGAGGAGGGATCCCTGCGCCGCTACGTCCACATCGGTACCGGCAACTACAACCCCAAAACCGCCCGTATCTATACCGACCTAGGGCTGTTCACTTGCGATGAGACCCTCTGCAACGATGTTACGGAATTGTTCAACCTACTGACGGGCTACTCGCGGCAACGGCAATTCCGCAAGCTCTTGGTGGCCCCCAGAACCCTGCGCCAGGGCATGGAAGCCCTGATCCGCCGCGAGATGCGCCATGCCCAAGCGGGGGGCCAGGGGCGTATCATCGTCAAGATCAACTCTCTCACCGACCCGGAAATGATCCGGCTGCTCTACGAGGCCAGCCAAGCCGGGGTGGAGATCGACCTCATTGTGCGCGGCATGTGCTGCCTCAAGCCCGGGATCCCCGGCCTAAGCGAACGCATCCGCGTGATCAGCATCATCGGGCGCTTCCTGGAGCACTCCCGCATCTTCTACTTCTACAATGGCGGCCAGGAAGAGTACTTCATCGGCAGTGCCGACTACATGACCCGCAACCTGGATCGGCGCGTTGAGGTGGTTACCCCTGTGGAGGATCCCGCGTTGCAGCGGGAGCTCAAGGCGATCTTGGACATCTGCCTGACGGACAACCGGCAAGCCTGGGAGTTGCGCCCTGATGGCACCTACGTGCAGCGGCAACCCAAGCCAGGAGAGCCTGTGCGCTCCACCCACCAACGCCTGATGGAGCGGGCCGCCAGCCGCATTTAGCAGGATGACTCTCACTGCTAACCTCTCTCAGAGGGAGAGAGGAGCAGCCTCGCCGCTATCGGGAATGGCCACCAAAGCTCAGGATCCGGTGGTCTTGGCGGCCTCGGCCTCTTCCTCGCCCAGCGCAATTACCCGTTCCGTGGCCTGCAACGAAGACTGCAAGCTCTCCAACTTTTCCCGGCTGGCGCGGTTCAGCCACGACTCGATTGCATTCACCAAGAGCTGATCCACAGAGAACCAGCCCCCCCCATTCACCGCAAAGGCCAAGAAGATCGCTGCGTAAATGGCCGACAGCTCCAGATAGGGAACGCTAAAGCCGGCCACTTTGATGTGGTGGAACATGGCCACTGCCATCGTGGCGAACAAACCCAACGCTGCCCCGCGGGTCAACAAACCCAGCGCCACCATGGGGGCTGCAATCAGCTCGGTATAGGCGGCTACATAAGCAAAAAAGATCGGGAAGGGCAACCCGATCACTTCTACATAAGCCGTCGCAAATCCTTCGATATCTGCCAGTTTGTCAAGGCCGTTGTGAATCATGAATAGCCCTGCCACCACCCGCAAAACGGTCCACGCCACTTGAGACCAGCGCGGAGTTACGCTGTCGTGACGCAAAGCTGAGGCGAGTAGCACGGGAAACTGCTGAGAGGGTGCCATAGGATAAAACCTGCGATGCAAAGATGAGCAAAGACTCTAACTTATTGTAACGATTCTAAATTTCTGTAACAAGATGGGGTTCAGATCCCCAGTGGTCAAGGGATCCCATGCAAAAACAAGGCCTCCGGCCCGCTTTCGCGACCGGTCGGGTGGGTTTCCGGCGAGCTTTCACCGCAGGCGATTGCGCCACACTATCTCTGCTCTTGGCCTGGGACTTTTCCGGCCTTGCTGAGACCTGTCAACCTCTGTAAATGGATCCCTCATAATGGGTTCATTTGCTGCCTGTGTCGATATGGTTGCCGAATCTGTCCTCGCCTCTGATGTCAGCTCCGCCAAAGCCCAAGCCGGGAGAGAGGAGGGATCCCCACCTGCCATTCGTTTGCGGAGGGTCAGCCGCAACTTTTCCGGGATCCAAGCGGTGGACGGGGTGGATTTGGAGGTGCAGCAGGGGGAGTTTTTTACGTTGTTGGGGCCGTCGGGTTCGGGCAAAACCACCTGTTTGCGGATGATCGCGGGCTTTGAGCGTCCGGATGAGGGGCAGATCGAATTGAACGGCCAGAATGTTTTGGGTCTGCCGCCCTACCGACGGCCTGTGAACACGGTGTTTCAGGACTATGCTCTCTTCCCCCACATGACGGTGGCGGAGAACGTTGGCTACAGCTTGATGATCCGCGGCATACCGCCGAAGGAGCGCCAAAAGCGAGTGCAAGAGGCGCTGGAGCTGGTACAACTGCCCGATCTGGGATCCCGTAAACCCAGCCAACTTTCAGGGGGGCAACGGCAACGGGTGGCCTTGGCGCGGGCTTTGGTTGGCCGACCGCAGGTGCTCTTGCTGGATGAACCTTTGGGGGCGCTGGATTTGAAGTTGCGCCAACAGATGCAGTTTGAACTCAAGGCCCTACAACACCGCCTTGGTCTCACCTTTTTGTACGTCACCCACGACCAAGAAGAGGCCCTGACCATGAGCGATCGTATTGCCGTGTTCAATCGCGGGCGCATCGAACAGGTGGGATCCCCGGCAGAGCTCTACGAGCGACCTGCCACCCGGTTTGTAGCCGGTTTTATCGGCCAAACCAACTTGATCGAGGGATCCCTGGCGGAACGATGCGTGGGAGAAGCGGCCCTGTTTGCTTTGCGCCCGGAGCACATTCGGATTGACTTATCTGAAGAAGGGATCCCCGATGGCCACTGCCGCTTGCGGGGACGGATTTGCGACACTGCTTATCTAGGGGCTTTCATTCGCTATCAGGTATGGGTGTCGGGCTGTGAGGTGAAACTTTTGGCTGTGCAACCCAACCCCGGCCTGAATTTGCAGCAGTTGCCGGAAGGGACGGAGGTGACTTTAAGTTGGGATCCCAGCCGGATGCACCGCATCCCCGAATAGGGCTCTCAATCCCGATCTCCTCTGGAGCTTGTCTATCCGGCGTCGGCGCTATCTTGCAGGCAGTTGACACTCCCGCCGACTGAAGTCGAGGGATTCTTACGTAGCCCAGAAACGGGCTCGCAACGGCGTTGTCAAAGGGAGAAAAACGGGCCATGATGCGCATTTCCATCCAGCCGGGGAGCGGGATCCCTGGCTCCGTGCAGCTCTTTAATTTGCTCTGCTTCGCCATTGCCTGTGGGCAGTTTCCTCCCGGCTGCCGCCTGCCCAGCACCCGTCAATTGGCTATGCAAACAGGCCTGCACCGCAATACCATCCACAAGGTTTACCACCAACTCGAGGCTATGGGCCTGGTGGAAACCCGCGCTGGATCTGGCATTTACGTGAGCCGCTCCGCCCGCCAGGTGGTTAACTACTCTCGCGGCCTGGGGGAAAACCTGGATCGATCCCGACAGGTCCTGGAGCAGGTGCGCCAGGGCATCGACCAGCTGCTGCAGCAGGGGTTTTCTTTGGAGCAGGTGCGGGATCTGCTGCTAGCGGAGATCGATTGGCGATTGCGCTGCAGTGCCCAAGTGCTGGTGTGTGTGCCCAACCGGGATTTGGGTACAGGACAACTGATGGCCCAGCAAATCCAGCAGACTTTGGGCATCCGGGTCCAGTTGGTGCCCCTGGAGGAGCTGGCCACCGTTCTGGATCAGATCCATTCCGGCACTGTGGTGACGCTGCACTATTTTCTCAGCGCCGTCGAAGCCATTGCCCAGCCGCGAGGGGCCCGTGTTCTGACGGTGGAGGTGTCTGACTACGCCCGTGAAATTGCCCTGATCCGCCAATTGCCTTCCTACGCCTGTCTGGGGCTGGTGAGCATCAGCACTGCCCTGCTGGAGGTTGCCGAGGTGATTGTCTACAGTCTGCGGGGAGACCTGCTGGTGCTGACGGCAGTGATTTTCGATGCTGAACGGGTGGGATCCCTAATCCGCCGCGCCCATACGCTGATTTGCGATGAGGCCAGCTACCCCACCCTGCGGGTCTTGGTGCGCCAAGCCCGAGCCGATCTAATCCGCACACCCAACCTAGTCTGCGCCACCCCCCACATCGGAGAAGCAGCCATGGCCGAGCTGCGACGGGAACTGGGTGGGATCCCTGGAGCCGGAGGGGATAGAGAGGCGGGCGGCAGCGGTTTGCAGAGTAAAGAAACGCATTAAGCCTTGTTGCAGGTGAGCCATTTTGCGGATGACAGGCTGCCCGATATCGTGTTTAAGTGGAAATACGGTAAAAGCTTACTCACTTTGATTCATCGCTGATCAGTCTTTACACGTATGGTGATCCTCGACTACGCCTCCGCCGATCATGACCATGTGGCGGTCACCCGGGAAGGTTTCTGGGAGGCCATCCGCTTCCAGAACCATTTTTATGTTTTCAACCGGAGCTTTTCGCGGCTGCAAGAGGCCATTGACAGTTGCCGCTACGACATGGATCACGGATCCCTGATCAGCCTGGTGGTGGTGCGCCCTCAGGGCTATGAAGTGTGGTCGCAGGTGGGATCCGACATTCCTGTCCTGCCGAAGCAACTCTTGAGCCCCACAGCCAGGGACTCCGTCTCGCCGGCGCGCCAGTGCTCCGCACCCCTGTCACCAGCGCGGAAGCGTCGCATAGCAATGACGGCTCCATCGGGGCCCGAACGTCCTTTCTGGTCTTTCTGGGGCTGGGGATCCAAGGCTTATGTAGTGGACGGCGAGCCGGCTGCACCCCAGCCTTTGTTTTACCGCAGCCCTCGGCCCTACAACGCGCTACAGGCTTGAGCCGGAATCGGTTGCGCCAGCGTCGTGCAGCAACAGTTTCAGGGAACAGGACGGCTCCACATGCAAATTGAGATCCGGCTCTTCCACCAGCAGGGGCACGCGCTCGGCCACTTCCAGGCCAAATCCTTTCAAGCCGCTGATGTGGCGAGAGGTATTGCTGATCAGGCGCATTTTGCGCACCCCCACATCCCGTAGGATCTGGGCTCCGATGCCGTAATCGCGCAAATCCATGACCACCGGTGGCGCGGTTTCAGAAAGTCCCAGATCTTGCCGGGCGTAGGACTTGATTTGCTCGATGAGACTCAGCTCCTGCTCTTGCCGGCGCAGGTACACCAGCACCCCCTTGCCCTGGTGGCCGATCATCTTCAGGGCCGCTGTCAATTGGCGGCGACAATCGCAGCGCAGGGATCCCAGCGCATCCCCTAGGGGACACTCCACATGGACGCGCACCAGGACGGGCTCAGCGGCAAATTGGGTCGGATCCCCTTTCACCAGGGCCAGGTGCTCGACTTGGTTGAGGCTATCGCGGTAGCCGTAAACCCGAAACTGGCCAAACTCCGTTGGCAGGGTGGCGGCAGCCTCTCGGTGAACCAGTTGTTCGGTGCGCAAGCGGTACTCGATGAGGTGGGCGATGGTGATGATCTTCAAATCGTGCTGACGGGCATATTCGATCAACTGGGGCAGGCGGGCCATGGAGCCATCCGGGTTTTGGATCTCGCAAATCACCCCTGCCGGATACAGCCCGGCCAACATCGCCAGATCCACCGCTGCTTCCGTATGGCCAGCCCGTTTGAGTACTCCGCCCTCCCGTGCCCGCAGCGGAAAGACATGCCCAGGCCGGCGCAGATCTTCCGGTCGCGTGTGCGGGTGAATGGCCGCCTGAATGGTGCGAGAGCGATCGGCAGCGGAAATGCCGGTGGAAACTCCAGCCTCTGGCCCAGCATCAATGCTGACGGTGAAGGCAGTTTGGTTGCTGTCGGTGTTCTGCCCCACCATCAGCGGGATCTTCAGCTCATCGAGGCGGGATCCCTGCATGGCCAGGCAGATAAGGCCCCGCCCGTAGGTGGCCATGAAGTTGATAGCTTGGGGCGTGGCAAACTGGGCAGCACAGACCAGATCCCCTTCGTTTTCTCGGTTTTCGTCATCGACCACGATGACCATGCGACCACACTTGAGGTCTTCGAGGGCTTCGGGGATGGAGTGGAAGATCGTTTCTGTCTCGGCCTGCGGGATGGCACTCATGGAAAAAGGGAGAATCTGGCGCAACCGGCCCTGCGCACCGGATCTACCGGATCTATGGTGACATACTCCCGCACTCATGCTACGCGAAGCAATCCGTGCCGCTAAAGCGAGAGGGTGCGGGCTTCAAGGACTCCGTCCCGCTGACGCGAACAGTGACTCCAGTTAAGGACATTTCCTGAGCTTAAGGACTCCGTCCCGCTGGCGCGAAAAGGACGGGATGCCCCACCGCCCTGTACTTGATGTTTATAGCGGCAGTGCATAAAACCCTGCCACCTTGATTACAGCACCAATGAGGACAAAACACCATGCTCCCGCCTCTCCTCCCGACCCTCACCCCGGCTAGTCACTAGCTACTAACCACTATCCACTAATAGAGGGCGGGGCTTCCCGGCGGTCTAGCTAAAGCAAACTGGGCAACAGCTAGGGATCCTGAGACAGGGTCAGTACTTGGGAATCGAGGGATCGTAAGCCTCTGCCCAGGCGAGGATCCCCCCGCGCAGGTTTTTTCCTTGGATCCCAGCAGCTTGTAGGATCTTCAGGGCTTTGGCCGAGCGTGCCCCACTCTTGCAGTGGACGATCAGCTCTGAGCCGTTAAGGAGGCGACGCACCTGCTCCACCCCGTCGCCGTTTTCAATTTGGGGCAGGGGGATCAGGTGAGCACCAGGGATCCGGCCTATCTCCCACTCGTTCGGGTTGCGCACATCGACCAGCACAAAGTCTTGCTGGGCATCGAGGCGGGCTTTTAGCTCAGCCACGGTGATCTCCGGGATCTCCGCTTGGCCAGCCTGTTCGGCAGCTTGGGCTTGTGGGATCCCGCAGAACTGCTCATAGTCGATAAGCTGGGTGATGGGAGGAGTGGCGGGGTTTTTGCGCAGCTTCAGCTCCCGGAAGCTCATGTTCAGGGCATCGTAAAGCAGCAGCCGCCCACTTAGGGTTGTGCCCACGCCCAGCAGGATCTTCACGGTTTCGGTAGCTTGAATAACACCGACGATGCCGGGGAGGATCCCCAACACTCCCCCTTCGGCGCAGGAGGGCACCAGTCCTGGTGGGGGCGGCTCGGGGTAGAGATCCCGGTAGTTGGGCCCATCTTCGTAGTTGAAGACCGTCGCTTGTCCCTCGAAGCGGAAGATCGAGCCGTAGACATTGGGCTTGCCCGTCAACACACAGGCATCGTTCACCAGGTAACGGGTGGGGAAGTTATCGGTGCCATCCACAATCACGTCATAGTTGGCAAACAGCTCCAGTGCGTTGTGGGCCTTCAGGGCGGTGTTGTAAACATCCACTTGACAGTGGGGGTTGATCTCCAGGATGCGGTTCTTGGCCGATTCCACCTTCGGCTTGCCCACCCAGGAGGTGCCGTGGATCACCTGCCGCTGCAGGTTGGACACATCCACCACATCAAAATCGACAATGCCGATCCGCCCCACGCCGGCTGCCGCCAAGTACAGCAACAGGGGCGAGCCAAGGCCGCCTGTGCCGATGCACAGCACTTTGCCCGCTTTCAGCCGCTTCTGTCCTTCTAGGCCCACCTCGGGCAGGATCAAATGCCGAGAAAACCGCTCCATCTCTTCGCGGGAGAGGCTGACTTGGCTGGTATCCAGGTTCAACATGCTCACAACCCTCCAGCAATAGCGGGAACGATGCTGATGACGGCTTGTTCTCCCACGGGGGTGTTGTTGCCTTGGGGCAACGTGCGCACATCCTCGTCGTTGAGGTAGACATTGACAAAATTGCGCAGCTTCCCATCCTCGGTGTAGAGGTGGCGCTTCAGCTCGCCATAGCGGGCGATGAGGTTGCCCATCACTTCGCCAACATTGCTGCCCTCGATCTCGACAGCTTCCAGGTTGTCGGTGTAGGGGCGCAGGGGAGAGGGGATCAGAACTTTGGTTGCCATGGGAGTTCGGGGAGAGATCTTGGGTATCTACTGGAGACTTTTGAGGATCCAGAGGATCTGGGCTGACCTATCCGTTTGTCGATCTTGTTGGGGCTGTCTACTGACTTTGAGGATTCAGCTATGTTACAGACAAGGTTCAGCACTAGACTACCGCTTTTTCCGGTGGTATCCATCCCAGCTTTCAAGGATCCCAACTGAACTTAGCCGTGAATTTCAGCCTCAAACAGCGGCAAAGCCCAAACGACTCTAGCTTGCCAAAGCCGGGAGTGGGGGGATGCGAATGTCTTCCAGCATCTGCATCGGCTCCCGTTGGGGCTGCTCCTGCTCATCCAAAACCCAGCTCACCACCTCTTCTGCCTTGCCCTCGCGCACACTGACGATCACACAGGAAAAGCCCCAAGGAAAAGCATGCTGCCGATCAAACTCGGAGGGAATGGCCGCATGGTTGGGATGGGAATGATAGGTGCCCAGGATCCCCAGCCCTTTGCGCACCGCATGGTCGTTGGCCCGCTTGAAATCCGCCGGATCGATCAAGAAGCGGCGGCGGCTGGATTCCCCGTCTGCCAGAGGGTTTTCCGCTTGATCCCAGGTGTTGGTCACCGACCAAAGCTCGTGGATGATCTTGTCGGATCCCCGGATTTCCCCAATTAAAATGCCGCAGCTCTCGTGGGGAAAGGCTTGTTCGCCGTGCTGGCGGATGCTGTGAAGGTGGTCTGCCGAGAGGTAGAGGGCCATGAATCTCGCCTTTGCCGATGGAGTTACCGTTCTTTTATTCTGGCACAAGTTGGCCGGGGATCCCTCAACTTAGCTACAGCGGATGCCATTGGGGCGCAACGGGCAGGCCGTTCCGCAGAGGCCGCCGCTGCTGAAAATGTTCGGCCACCAGTGTGGCGCGGTCAGACCCGTCCATCGAGTGAACCCAGAGGTGGCTCTGGCTTTGGAGGGGTGACGGGGGCATAGTGGGGGCAACCCTGGCACGGCCCTTGGGGATGGACGGCACAGCGCAACCAAGCCGAGTGGGCACTGAAAACACAAGAGGGATCCCCCAGGGGTGGGCCAAATTCGCCGGCCCGTTGACGGCGCAGCAGCACCACTTGCCGTCGCCAATCTTGCAAAAATCGGCTGTAGGCGCGTTCCCGCCAGCGACGCTTGGCCGCATTTTCGAGGACGTGGGCGGTGAGGTTATCCAACATGGAACGATACCCAGGGAAGAGGCCAACAGGCTGGGAGTTGCGTTGGATGGCTGAGAACCTCAGGATGGCACACACTGGCGAGAAGAACCCAAGAATTGCAAACTCTCCTTGAGTTCAGTTTAAGTTTGTGGAGTTTCTTCCGATGGCTCTGGCTGCTGGTGGCGGGCCTGGGCCCGTTGCAGGGCTTCTCGCACCACAGCAAAGCCCGTTCCCCCGGCGCTGAGCCGCGTGGCCACCACCTGGCGGGGCTCAATGGCCGTCAAAATGTCCGCCTCAAAGGCCGGGTGGAAGGTTTTCCAGCGCTCCAAGGGCAGATCCCGCAGCAGGATCCCCTCTGCCAAACAAATGCGCACAATCTGCCCCACCAAATCATGGGCTGTGCGAAAGGGGATCCCTTTGCGCACCAAGTAGTCGGCCACATCGGTGGCGTTGGAGAAATCTTCCTGCACAGCAGCCGCCATGCGCTCAGGTTGAAATTGGATCCCTTCCCGCAGCAGAAGGGTCATCGCCTCTAGGCAGGCTTTCAGGGTATCGACCGTGTCGAATAGCCCCTCTTTGTCTTCTTGGAGATCTTTGTTGTAGGCCAGCGGCAGCCCCTTCAAGGTGACCAACAAAGCCTGGAGATGGCCAAACACCCGCCCCGCCTTGCCGCGCACCAACTCCGGCACATCGGGATTTTTCTTCTGGGGCATGAGGCTGGAGCCGGTGGCACAGGCATCGGTGAGGGTGACAAAGCCGAACTCCTGGGAAGCCCAGAGGATCATCTCTTCCGAGAGGCGGCTGAGATGCACCAAAATCAAGCTGGCGGCAGCGTGGAACTCCACCAGGTAGTCTCGGTCGCTGACGGCATCCAAGCTGTTGGCGCTGATCCGCTCAAATCCCAGCAGATGGGCGGTGAGCTGCCGATCAATGGGCAGGGAAGTGCCGGCCAAAGCTCCGGATCCGAGAGGACAGACATTCGCCTCTTCCCGCACCCGCCCCAGCCGTTGCCAGTCTCGCCAGAGCATTTCTTCATAGGCCAAGAGGTGGTGGGCTAAGCTAATCGGCTGAGCCCGTTGCAGATGGGTGTAGCCGGGCAGGATCGTCTCCAGATGCCGCTCGGCCAAGTCCAACAAAACTCCGCGCAGCTCCCAGAGGGCTTGACGAAGGTGATCGATCTGATCTCGCAGATAGAGACGCAGATCGGTGGCCACTTGGTCATTGCGGGAGCGCCCGGTATGCAGTTTTTTTCCCACTTCCCCCACCAAAGCCACCAAACGACGCTCGACGGCGTAGTGGACATCCTCTGCCTCTGGATCGGGCCGGAAGGTGCCGGCAGCCGCCTCCTGTTGGATCTGCTCCAATCCCTGCCGGATCTGGTCGGCCTCTTGCCGGGTCAGGATGCCACAAGCGGCCAACATTTGCACATGAGCCAGGGATCCGGCCACATCGTAGGGCAGCAGGCGGATGTCGAAGCCGATGCTGGCGTTGAAGCGGGCGATGGCAGGATGCAGGGATCCCTCAAAGCGCTGGCTCCAGGGGCGAGGGGTGGAAGTTACCGTCGGCTCAGACATTGGCTGGGAACCGGAAGAATGGGGAGAAGGATTGACCACCGTAGGAAGACCCCACTGCAGTTGTGGAGAAAAAACACAGAAACCGACCGCCGACGGCCAAAACCCCGCCGGCCCAGGCCCAATGGATCCAGCTAGAGCAATGGTGACAAGGCCCTAGTGGGAGCTGGTGATGCTCTTGAGCATGTAGCCCACTACGATCCCTGCCAAGAGCGCCCAAATTTGGCCCGATTCCACAAAGCCATTCCAACCCTTGCGGATATCGCCCAGCACATCCTGTCGGAACACCTGCCCGACAATCATTTCCGTCTGGAAAGCCGCGGGGGCCGGCAAGTAAACCGAGGCGGTTTCAGACCCAGAAGGAGAGAAGTTCATGGTTGTACCTCAGGTGTAGATAACACAGTGCAGCCAACCTGGTAGCTCCACCAGCTAGAGCGTACCGCTCTGAAAGACCTACGAAACGCCAACAAACACTTCCACTCACACCGGCGGCGCGGAGTGCTCAGCGTCTGCCGCGCTTCTGCTTTCTTCCTGCCTTAACGAACTATGGCTGGCAGCAGAGATCACCCCCACTGCCCCGCCAGAGGGATCTCCACAGGCGTGACTTCCCCGCAAGCTGCAGGTAGCCGCTCCTTGCTCTCTGAGAGAGCTACACAGACTAAAGCTGGAGCAGGCTTTAGCCCATGCAGAACGCATGCCAGAACTAACCAACTAGCCTAGTAGTCCGGCAAAACCACGTCAACCAACCCACCGTTGCTGCCCAGCCCAGTAGCGTTGAGTAGCTTGCTTGAGCTATTGTGAGCGTTGCGGCCTGCTGTCATTAACCCTGAGTTTGAACTTTTTTAGCTAGGCTGGCTCAGAGTCCGGCAACACCTTCAACACCACCAGCGTTGTGTCGTCCACGGGCTCAGGCCGCAGGGAAATCTCGTCCTGCAACAGGAGCTCTGGATCCTCGGGCAGCCATAGGGGAAGAGGATGGGATCCCCGACGGCCTCGGAAGGCATCCATCTGCTCAAACAAGCTCTCCAAAATGTCTTCGGGGGAGTCGTAGCGACGGGCAGCGTACTGGATGGCGTCCATCAGCCCAGAGGTTTCCAAGCGCTCGCCGCGGGTGTTGGCTGTCTCCGTGTAGCCATCGGTGTAGTACACCACCACATCCCCGGGTTGCAGTTGCACGCAGCTTTCCGAGTAGTGGCTGTTTTCTTCCAAGCCGATCAGCGCCCCCTCTGTGTCCAGGGGTTGAATTTCTCGGGTGCGGGCCTGCCACCACAGGGTGGGGTTGTGGGCCGCGTTGCTGAAGCAGAGGCGATGGGAGCGGGGATCGTACTCCGAATAAAACAGGCTGATGAAGCGATTGGAGTTTTCCAGGTCACTGTACATGGCCCGGTTCAGATGTTGCAGAACACGGGCCGGCGAATGGCGGTTGAGGGCCTCCGCCCGCACCATGGCGCGGGTCATGGTCATCAACAGGCCGGCGGGCACCCCTTTGCCCATCACATCCCCAATGACGATGGCCAAGCGAAAGCCTGCCGTTTCTTCAGATGAGTCGGATGTTTCCAGGCGTTCGCCGGGAATCTTGATGAAGTCATAGTAGTCGCCCCCCACTTTGCTGGCCACCCGGCAACGGGCTGCCAGGCGAATCCCCTTGACTTGAGGGCACTCCCGAGGTAGCAGTTGGGTCTGGATGTAAGAGCCAATCTCCATTTCTTTTTCCAGGGCCATCTTGCGGCGCAAGGCTGCCGTCAAGCGGTCATTTTCGATGGCCACCCCTGCCTGATCGGCGACCAAGCGCAACAGTTGTTGGCGACGTTCATCCCAGTGGTAGCCAGGCTGACGGCTGAAGACGTACAAGCGACCCTGGACAGAGTTGCGAATCAGCAGCGGCGTGCCGAAAAGGCGTACATCCGGCCCCAAGCTCTGGCGGAACCGTTCGTCCAAGAGGTGTTCAAGGGCAGGGATCTTAACAGACAGGGATCCCTCCGTTTTGAGAATGGGCTCTTGAGCCGAGAGGGTCTGGGTAATTTGCTCCATCTCAGCCCGAATCTGCTCGCGGTGATTGAGATCGGAACAATGCAGTTGATCCAACTGGATGGTGCCGTTGGGATTGAACAAAACCAGGGCTCCGCCTTCGGCATCGGTCAGTTGGCTGGCCACAAAAGCCGTCAGCTCCAGGATCTGGTTCAAGTTGTTAAAAGAGCGCAGAGCAAAAGCCAGCCACGCCAGCAGATACTGCATCCGATGGTGTTCTCTCTCCAGTTCTGCCACCCGATCCGGCATTGCAGGGGCAGGCACAATGGCCGGCTTGACCTCCGGCAGCTCTCTATCATCGGACGCAACGGCACCTGAAGAGGTGGGATCCTCATCCTGGCCGGTCTGAGCTGAGCGCAAGTCCCCCGAATTGTCCGTGGGCGACAGCGACGGAGCATTGGGGGGGAGGGGATTTTTGCCCGAATCCTGGGCCAGCAAGGACTCTGACCACAAAGAATCTGACAGCCCGGCAGGGGGCTGCCCTAAAACGGCCTTTTGGGGGCTGTGATCATCCATCGGGAAGACTGGCGTTAATCCCTTGGAAACGTAACGAAACAGCTTAGCAAAAATATCACAAGCTTCATCACACTCATCCCTCACACCCAGCGATGCTGACGGGATCCCTGGCACAGTTCCCGGTAGAGCTGTTCCACCTGGTTGATGTTGTGGCTGAGGGTATAGCGCTCCAGCACCCGCTGGCGGGCCTTCATCCCCAGCAGTTGGGTAAACTCCCGTTGATCCCGCAGCAAAGGCAACAGCGTTTGCAGCTCCGCCGTCACCCGTGTCGGATCCAGCAGGATCCCGGCTCCATCGGCCAAAACCTCGCCATCGGCACCCACATCGGTGGCCACTGCTGCCAGCCCACAGGCCATCGCCTCCAACAGGGACAAAGAGAGCCCCTCGATTAAAGAGGGCAAAATAAACACATCGGCTCCTCGCAAGATCTCGATGCGTTGCTGCTCGTCGGCAATATAGCCCAGCCAGTGGATCCCATGTTGAAGGGTGTAGAAGGGCTTGAGGGTGTTGAGCAGCGGCCCATCCCCCACGATCAGCAGACCACACTTCTCCCCCATTTGGGAGTGTTTCCAAGCCTTGAGCAGGGCCTCCAGGTTTTTCTCCGGCGAAACCCGCCCCTGATAGACGAAGATCCGCTCCAGTCCCAACCGCTGTTTGAGGGTGGAGGGCCCAGGCGCGTACTTGTCCACATCCACACCATTGGGAATGACCACCACCTGCTGGGGGCTCACCCCCAGTTTGACCAAGATCTCCCGTTGCGTTTCCGAGAAGACGATGGTGCGGTGATAGTTGGCCAAACACGGTGCGTAGAGCTGGTAGGCCAAGTATTGGGTGCGAGAGGCGATGTTGCGCCGCCGTCGGTCGAAGGCAGGGTGGAAAGTAGCCACCAGCGGCTGGTTGAGCTCAGCGCAGATCTCCGGCAACACAAAGTCGATGGGAGAAATGGTCAAGGAGGCATGCACCAGATCCGGCTGCAATTCCTTGAGGGCCTGGGTGAGCAACCGCTTGGCGTTGGGGGCCGGGATCGTGTAAATCTGCGATTTGTACAGACAGGGGAGGGAAACGTCTCGACGATCCAGCTCCGCCCTCCAGCCTTCACCACCGGGATCCAGAGCGGGCGATTGGCCGTCGTTGGTGAAGTGAAAAAAGCTAACCTGATGTCCCCGATCCAAAAGGCCGTTGGTCACCTCGCGGCTATAGGTGACGTTGCCACAGAAAGGTGTTTTTTTGCCTATCCAGGCGATGTGCATGGGCGGATCCCCGCGGAGCTAAAACGCTGAGCTGCAAAGGGAGTCTCGATGCTCAAGCCTCTACAAGAGTAGCAGAGTTAGCTCCTGCCTTGGCCCGTCCCCTCGGAAGAGGATATCCAACCTCGCGCTGCGGCAGGATTTACGAGACCTCTCTGCCCAATAGGCTCCAGGTGTACAGCCCCGCCAGCCCCGCCAGAACAGACAGGGCCACAAACATCCAGGGAAGGCCAAGGCGGGCTTCTGCCAATCCCGTGAACACCAGCGGCAAACTGAGGGCAATGTTGGCGGCGTTGTTCTGGAGCCCAAAGATCTTGCCTCGCAGATGGTCAGGCGTTTCCTCTTGGATAAATGTCTGTCGCTTATACACAACTGACGATGCCGACGAATAGAGA
>NZ_JANSIH010000311.1:0-4071 GCF_047462075.1 Synechococcus sp. R55.2 | reverse complement strand
TGATCTGAGCTTCGGGATGGGCGGCGGCAAAGGATTGTACCCGTCGGGCAATTTCAGGGAAAAGATAGCCGGCTTTGAGCTTAAGGAAATGGTCGTTGATCCTGGCCATGGAGATTTGCCGAAGAGGAGTTGACATTCCCCCCTAAAAGCAGGGGATTCTTTCAAGCGCTCCGCGCCGCCAGAGGCGAACAGCGCTATGGGCATGGAGCTCATTCTCTGAGGTGTTGGGGAACCAGCGCAGGAGGCCGGTGGGTTTGAGCCACAGACCTTTCTTGCGCACCACGCGCCAAAAGGCGACGAGGGCTCTGAAATACAATTCTCCAGAGGCCAAAGCCAACTGGTGCAACTGTGGGAAAGTCGCTGACTTCAGCTCCGGACGCAATACACTGACTTTCACCAGTGCCTCGAGAAAGATCATAGCGCTCTGTGCCACCAGAGGCGTTCGCGAAAGCATCGCGTAGCGATAAAGCAAAAGCCGCCCTACTGGCTTGCTAAGGCCTACGGCCCGCCAAGGCGAACCGCGTAGCGGTAAGTCGGGGCTTGTTCGTTTTAGCAGCGCGGAGCGCCGAACCCGGTTTTCCTGGTCAGCCGGCTTGGCGTTGCTGCTGCAGCTCGGCAAAGGCCCGACAGAAGTCTTCCTGTTGGATGACCAGGGTTTTGGCATCCACCGACTCTGAGGTGGCCCGGTGGCGACGAATGGCAGCGATGGCGGCGCGGTTGCTGAGCAGGGCGAGGTCGGCACCACTCCAACCTTCGGTTTGCTCAGCCCACCCTTGCAAATCCACATCGGGCCCCAGGGGACGCTTGCGGTTGTGAACCGCCAAAATTTCCCGTCTCCCGTTGCGATCTGGCAGCTCCACGCTCAAGTGCAGCTCCAACCTGCCGGCCCGGGTGAGGGCGGGATCCAAACTGGCCTTGCGGTTGGTGGCGGCCACCACCAATACCCCTTGGCTGGGGCGGATCCCGTCCAGCTCTGCCAGCAGTTGCCCCAGAACGCGGTCGCTGACCCCACTATCCCCGGAGTAGCTGCCTCGCGCCGGGGCCAGGGTATCGATCTCGTCGATGAAAATCACGCAGGGGGCACACTGCCGAGCACGGGCAAACAGCTCCCGCACCGCCTGCTCGGAGGATCCCACCCATTTGCTGAGCAGCTCCGGGCCGGAGACGGCGATGAAGTTGGCCTTAGCCTGGGAAGCGATGGCTTTGGCCAACAGGGTTTTGCCGGTGCCGGGCGGCCCGCTCAGGAGGATCCCCTTGGGTGCTTGGGCCTGAGCCTGCTCGTACAACTCAGGGTGAAGCAGGGATCCCTCGATGGCCTCTTGCAAAATCTGCTTGGCGTGCTCCAGGCCGCCAATTTGATCCCAGCTCACCTGCGGGGATTCGATCTCCACCGAGCGCAGCACCGCCGGCTTCACCTGTTGCAGAGCCTGTTGAAAATCCGCTGCGGTTACCGTCAGGGACTCGGGGATGGGGGATCCCAAATCGGGCACCTGCCGCCGCAAAGCCGCATAGGCTGCTGCCTGGCACAGGCCCCGCAGATCTGCCCCCACAAAGCCCAGCGTCTGATCCGCCAGGCTGTCCAGATCCACATCCTCCGCCAAGGGCATGCCGCGGGTGTGGATGGCCAGGATCTCCCGCCGCCCCTCCCGATCCGGCACCTTGAAGATCACCTCCCGGTCAAAGCGCCCCGGTCGCCGCAGAGCCGGATCCAAAGCCTCGGGCCGATTGGTGGCTGCCAGCACCACGATCCCTTTTTGGGCCACAAATCCATCCATCAGCCCCAGCATTTGGGCCACCAGGCGTTTTTCCACTTCCCCCTCGACGGTGGCGCGGTTGGGCACCAAGGCATCGATTTCGTCAATAAAAACCAGACAGGGAGCCGATTTGGCCGCCTTTTCAAAAAGCTGTCGCAGGCGCGCCTCCGCCTCGCCGTAATACTTGCCGATCAGCTCCGGGCCGACAATGGCGATGTAGTTCACCCCCAGGCTCTCGGCCAGGGCGCGGGCCGTCAGGGTTTTGCCGGTGCCGGGGGGGCCTACCAACAACACGCCGCGGGGCGGATCCAACCCCAGCTTGGCCAGCAGATCGGGCCGCTTGAGGGGAAGCTCTACCATCTCCCGCAGGATTTGCAACTGTTCTTTCAGCCCACCCACATCCTTGAGACGTGGCCCAGCCCAAGACTCTGCGCGGTCGGCAGAAGTTGATGGCGAGTCGGGCACAGCAGCCTGGGATGGTTCCTGAAAGCGGGTTGCAGACACCACTCGGGGCTCGCTGCTCCAGGGGGGATCCCCCGTTTGGGCATGGCTGCGGCGGCGAGGGATGGAGCCGGAAGGGGGGATAGAACTGCTCAGGGGACGGGTTTGGATGCGGACTTCGGTTCGCAGTTCTCCACTTTGTTTTTTCTCATCCAGCTTCTGAGCCAGCTCGATCAACTGCTCAATGCCCTGTACAAAGTCGCTTAAATTGGCCATAGCCGGGATTTTCCATCCACACACGTTATCTGAAATTGACCCGCCAGAGGTGCTAACTCATCCCCTGCCTGGCCAGCTCAGGTGAGGAGAGTTCCACGGCCAGATGCCCAGTATGATACCCTTCACTGCGGCTGCTGTCGGCGTTGGGCCAGGAGAATCTGCTCTCGGATCCAGCCCAGCCAGGGCTCCAGCCCGACGCCCGTCTTGGCAGAAAGACAAAAAATCGGCACAGAAGGGTTGATCTCGCGGATGTTGGCCTGGATCCGCTCCAAATCCACCTCTAAGACAGGAACCAGATCCACCTTGGTGATCAGTAGACAATCCGCCTCTCGAAACATAATCGGGTACTTGAGAGGCTTGTCTTCCCCTTCTGTGACGCTGAGCAGGGCTACCTTGGCGTGTTCCCCCACCTCAAACTCCGCCGGGCAGACCAAGTTGCCGACATTTTCCACCAGCAGCAAATCCAGTTGCTGCGGATCCAGTAGCGCTTCCAATTGCCGCAAGCCCCCGGCCACCATGGCCGCATCCAAATGACAGGCCCGCCCTGTGTTGATGGCGATCACCGGGATCCCGTAGCGACGCAGCCGCTCCGCGTCCAGTTGGGTCGTCATGTCCCCCTCGATCACCGCCAGGCGCAGCGAGTCAGCCAGAGCGGCCACGGTTTTCTCCAGCAAAGAGGTCTTACCCGCCCCCGGCGCGCTCATGAGGTTCAGACAGGTCACCCCCCAGGCATCAAAGTGCTCCCGGTTGTGGTCGGCCTGGTGTTGATTGGCGTGGAGCAGGTTAATCCCCAGATCCAAGACTTGGTGCATAGCACAACCCGCGTTGCAGTTGAGGAGAAACAGCTCTAGCTGCGGAAAGGGCTGGATTCGGCCACCGTAGGGGTGGGAGAAGGGCCGGCGGAGAGTTTGCGCACCTCTGAGCAGAAAGAGGCCATGCTGAAGCCGCCGAACCGCTTGACAGTGCTGGCCCGCAGGCGCAAGTTGGGGCTGGCAAACCAAATGCGCTCTTCCGATTCGGTCATCTCATACTGGGTGTAGAGGGTGAGGGCACCATCGGATCCCATGACATAGGTACCGGCCACCGGCACTTTCTCGGCGTAGCCCTGATCCCGCAGCAACTGCCCGCGCATGGGATCGGTCTCATCGGGGATAGGTACCAGCACCACATCTCCCTTGTACTCTTCGTTATCCCACTCCTGCTCGCCATCCCACTGCACCCGCGCTGCTCCCACAGCTCGTCGGGGATCCACCTTGAACAACTCGCAAACCCGTATGACTGCCGGATCGGTTGCCGAAAGCGTTGCAATTTGGACTCTCGACCTCCCCCCCTCAGAGCGGCGAAAAGCCAAATGATGGCTGGTGCGCTGGCACATCCACTCCCCGGCACTGAGGGCAAAAAACTCCATTACGGTCATCATGGCCGACGCGGATCCTCATCGATGGAACAGGGTTCGCCGATCTTAGCTTGCACGGCAACCCTCAATCTTGCCGATCTTGCCGACTTTGGTGCTCGCGCCAAAACTGTTCTGCAAAAGCCACCGTTGGGTGGAGAGGGGCACGGGGTTTGCTGCGCAGGGGCATGTTGGCTTCTTCAGGGG
>NZ_JANSIH010000310.1:0-4076 GCF_047462075.1 Synechococcus sp. R55.2 | reverse complement strand
TGAGCACAATGTCCCACGGCTTATCGGCGGGGCTGTAGTCAGGTGATTTTCCTCTGATTGCCGTAAGGCGTTGAGCACTTCAAAAGCTTTGAAGTGGGGTGTTCAAGGTATGTTGTGATTTTCCTCTGATTGCCGTAAGGCGTTGAGCACGGAAGCGGCGCCGGCTCATCGTCCTCCTCTGGCTCCTGTGATTTTCCTCTGATTGCCGTAAGGCGTTGAGCACGACCGGGCCTGGCTGCTGGAGATAACCAGTCAGGTGTGATTTTCCTCTGATTGCCGTAAGGCGTCTTGCTTTCCCTCTGCAGGTTTTGCATCCGAACTCGAGGCAGAGATGGGATCAGATGACTTGGCCGTCGGATGTTATTCTCCCCTTGAGTTTACCGGCCCGCTCTTCGGCCTCCTCCATAACCCTGTCCAGCTGCTCCAGCACCTCACCCGGATGCTTTTCCAGCACCCGCAGGGAGAGGGCCATCCGTCCCTTGGCCTCATCCACATCGATGACAACAGCTTTGATGCGTTGGCCTGGTTTGAACAAATCCGGTAGCGAGGCTACAAAACTTTGGCTGACCTGCTTGATGTGCAACAGCCCGGTTATCCCTTCTTCCAGGTCCACAAACACACCGAAGGGTTTTAGTCCGCTGACTTTGCCTTCCACCACTTGGCCACTGGTGTAGCGGCTCAGGTTCTCGGACTTTACAGCCGCCCTTTGGGAGAGCACCAGCTTGTTGGCTTCTGGGTTCACCTCGATAAAGCTTGCTGTCAAGGATTGCCCCACCAACTCCTCCAGACTTTCCCGTTGGCTGAGGTGGGAGCGGGGAATGAAGCCGCGCAGCCCCTGCACATCCACCACCACCCCCCCTTTGTTGGTGGCGATCACCGGAACGGTTACCGTCTGGCCGTTGGCTTGCTTCTGGGCCAGCTCTTCCCAAAGCCGCTTCAGCCTCAGCCGCCGCGCCGAGAGCACAATTTGTCCTTCTGCATCTTCCCGCAGGATGAGAAACTCGGCTTCTGTCTTTAAAGGAAAGAGCGCACTCAAATCTTCCCCTGGGCGGATCCCTGCTTCCTTGAGGGGCAAAAAGGCCGGGGATTTGCCGCCAATATCCACCAGAGCGCCATCGTTCTGATGTTGGAAGATGCGGCCTTGCACCACCTGCCCCGGTTGAAAGCTGAGGTTTTGCTTGTCTAAAGCCTGGGCAAAATCTTCCGCGGAAAACGTATCGGCAGCCTGAGAGCGAGAAGAGCGAACGGTCATGGAAGGGCTCAATTCAAAAAGCAGTGGGTTTCAGGATAACCCAAAACCTTCCAAGGATCCCAGCTCCAGCCTCTGGCCTAGATGTAGTACATGAGCCGAGCCTGTTGCTGTTGTGCCTGCCGGTCGCAGAGGTCTTGTAGGGTGGTCTTCTGGAGAATGGCTACCGCCGCAGCTTGGGCATCTTGCCAGGCCTTCAGGAGCACTTCCCGCTCTGGGGTGAGATCGCCCGAGGGCAAGTCGCGGGAGCGGCTGAGATCTTCCCCCTCGATGGCCTGGATAACATCCAGCAGCGAGATCTGCCAGGGTGCTCGGGCCAGGAAGTAGCCTCCCTTGGATCCCCGTTGGCTGCGCACCAACCCCTGTCTGCGCAAGGTGGCCAGCAATTGCTCCAAGTAGCGGTCGGGTATGGACTGATGAGCCGCAATTTCTTTAATCTGCAGCACCTGGCCATCGCTGTAGTGCTGGGCCAATTCCAGAAGGGCCAGGAGAGCATATTCACTTTTGCAAGACAGTTCCAAGATATCCATCCTTGTGGAGGGCTTAGGTCTATGATACTCCGGTTTTTCACTGGGGTTTAGCGGGATCCCGCCCTGAGCTGGCAATGGGATCCAGCCTGTAAGGTGGAATAGGCCCCTTTGGGAATGGTTTATGGCGAGTGTCAGCACCCGGTCTGGTTCAGCACGGATCCCAGCGGAGCGATTACAAACCTTGCACCAACAGATTGGCAAGCTGATTGCCAATATCGAATCCGTGTTTCAGGGCAAATCGCAGGTGGTGCAGGCGGTGGTCACGGCCTTGGTTGCGGAAGGTCATGTTTTGCTTGAAGATGTGCCCGGTGTAGGCAAGACCACTTTGGCGCGGGCCATCGCCCACAGTTTGGGAGCCAAGTTTCAGCGGATTCAATTTACCAGCGACCTATTGCCGACAGATATCCTTGGCCTCACCCTTTTCAACAAAGAAAAAGGGGATTTTGAATTTCGTCCCGGCCCCATTTTTGCCCACGTGGTCTTGGCGGATGAAATCAATCGCACCTCGCCCCGCACCCAAAGTGCCCTGCTGGAGGCAATGGCGGAAAAGCAGGTTTCGCTGGACGATCGCACCTACCCGCTGCCCAGCCCATTTATGGTGTTGGCCACCCAAAATCCTTTGGAGTACCACGGCACCTATCCCCTCCCAGAAAGCCAGTTGGATCGGTTTTTGGTACGGCTGTCGATTGGCTACCCCAGCCCTGAGGTAGAGCGAGCTTTACTCTTGCAACGGCAACAGGCCGAGCCGGTGGATGCTCTGCAGCCGGTTCTCTCCCTGATAGAGTTGCGAGAGATTCAGTCGGCGGTGGATCAGGTGTATTTGGATGGATCCCTGGCGGACTATCTTCTGCAGGTGGTGCAGGCCACTCGCGTGTCCAAGCTGCTGCGGGCGGGGGTATCCACCCGTGGAGCCCTGGCCTTGGCGCGGGCAGCACGGGCTCAGGCGCTGGTGAAAGGGCGCAGCTTTTGTCTACCAGAAGATCTGCAAGCACTGTTCGTGCCGGTACTGACCCATCGGGTTTCTCTGGCCGGGTCGGGAGAGATGGCCGGCAACCGACGGCAAGAGGCTGAGGCGGTGATTCGAGATATTGTCTCCACAATTGAGCCGCCTGTTTGAGGGATCCGTAGCAGCAATGGTTAACTACAGCAGTGAGTCGGGTCGGATCCGGGGATCCACCCACATCAGGAGCAAATCGGCCAACAAATTGCCCAGAATGAGCATGATGGCCCCCAGCAGAAGCCCCGCCATCACCACATTGATATCGAAACTTTGAACAGCTTCCAAGAGCAGCTTGCCCAGCCCCGGCCAATTGAAGAAAAACTCGGCGATAAAGGAACCGCTGAGCAGATTGGCAAACTCAAAGCCCAAGATCGTGATCAAGGGGTTGACGGCGTTGCGCAGCGCGTGCAACCAGATCACCCGCCACTCTGGGATCCCACGGGCCCGCGCCGCCTGGATGTATTCCTGCCGCAGCACATCCAAGAAATTGCCGCGCGTAATCCGCTGCAGCCCGGCAAAGCTGGTGATGCTCAGGGCCAGCGTGGGCAGGAGCAGGTGGCGGCCCAGATCCAGCAACTTTTCCCCCAAACTAAGCTCGGCAAAATAAACACTGGTCATCCCCCCTACCGGCAGCCAGCTCACGTTTTGGGCCACAATTAGCAGCAAAATGGCCAGCACAAAGCTGGGCATGGCCTGGCCCAGGTAGCTGAGCAACTGCAACGCCCGATCCAGGGGGGTGTTCTGCCGCAGCGCCCCCAGGATCCCTAGGGGAATGGCGACCAGCCAAGTCAGCACCACAGAGGACACCGCCAACAGCAAGGTAGCGCCGGCGCGGGAGAGGATGAGCTGTGCTACCGGCACGCGATAGGTGTAGCTCACCCCGAAATCCCCTTGCAGCAGGTTGCCCAGCCAGGTCAAGTACTGCCAAACCAAGGGCTTATCCAACCCCAGCCGTGCTTCCTCTTGGGCAATAAACTCCTGGCTGACACTGGGATCCGCCCGCAAGGGATCCAAAAAATCTCCGGGGGCCAGTTGCAACAGCAAAAAACTGAGCAGCGTGATCAACAGCAGCACCGGTACGGCTTGGGTGATCCGCTGCAAAACTAAGGCCAGGGGAGGCCAAAGGTCAAAAGCGCGGGAACGGGAAGGCGGAGAGGAGGTTACAGCCACAGATGCAGATGGATACCTTAAGTGGTGCGCTCTTTGAGTTGGATTCTTGTCGAACTATGGTAAACTACCCGGCTCCGACCGCTAAGCGGTACGGAGCGGGCTTTCAGTAGCCCTGAGCCTGCTCTGC
>NZ_JANSIH010000309.1:0-4086 GCF_047462075.1 Synechococcus sp. R55.2 | reverse complement strand
AGGACCAGCCGCATGAGCGCTTTGAGTTCCCTGAAGAAGTCCTCCCCCGCGGCAATGCGCTCTAAACCCACTGAGCTCGCTCGACTTTAGCTGCGGTAGATCCCTAGAGATCTGCTCTGTGAGGATGAGCGCTTGCCCAAGGGATCCCCTGCCGCGGATCCCAGTGGACAGGGAGCCCAACGGCAGGCGCTCGCGTTAACTAAACTTTTTTTGGTGTCTCTTGTTCCTGACTATCATTGGAGGTTGGTCTCTGTGACCTCGACAACATTTGGTTCTGCAGTGGTGCAAGATCGCACCCAAGGCGGATTTGCCTGGTGGGCTGGGAATGCCCGCTTGATTAATCTCTCCGGTCGGCTTTTGGGCGCCCATGTGGCCCACGCTGGCTTGATCGTCTTCTGGGCGGGAGCGATGCTGCTGTTTGAGGTGGCTCACTTCACGCCGGATCGGCCTATGTATGAGCAGGGCCTGATCCTGATGCCCCACGTGGCCACTCTGGGCTGGGGGGTTGGCCCGGGGGGCGAGGTGATTGACACCTACCCCTACTTTGTCATCGGGGTGCTGCACCTGATCTCCAGCGCCGTGCTGGGGTTGGGGGGCATTTATCACGCCATTCGCGGCCCAGAAACTCTGGAGCAGTCTTTCCCCTTCTTCGGCTACGACTGGAAAGACAAGAACAAGATGACCACCATCCTGGGGATCCACCTGATCCTGTTGGGGTTGGGGGCTTTCCTATTGGTGGCCAAGGCCATGTGGTTTGGCGGTGTCTATGACACCTGGGCTCCAGGGGGTGGCGATGTGCGGGTAATTACCAACCCCACCTTGAACCCCGCCGTGATCTTCGGCTACCTGTTTAAATCTCCTTTTGGTGGGGAAGGCTGGATCATCAGCGTCGACAACATGGAGGATGTAATCGGCGGCCACATCTACATTGGCATCATCTGCATTGCCGGTGGGATTTGGCACATCCTCACCAAGCCCTTTGGTTGGGCTCGCCGCGCCTTTATCTGGTCTGGGGAGGCCTATCTCTCCTACAGCTTGGCGGCGGTTTCGCTGATGAGCTTCATTGCCACCTGCTACATCTGGTTCAACAACACCGTCTACCCCAGCGAGTTCTACGGCCCCACTGGCCCAGAAGCCTCGCAAGCGCAAGCCCTCACCTTCATCGTGCGCGACCAGCGCCTGGGGGCGAACATTGGCCAAGCCCAAGGTCCCACCGGTCTGGGTAAATACCTGATGCGCTCCCCCACGGGCGAGATCATCTTTGGCGGTGAGACGATGCGCTTCTGGGATGTGCGCGCTCCTTGGAAAGAGCCGCTGCTGGGCCCCAATGGGTTGGATCTGGATAAGCTGAAAAACGACATTCAGCCCTGGCAAGCCCGCCGTGCAGTGGAGTACATGACCCACGCGCCGCTGGGATCCCTGAACTCGGTGGGTGGTGTGGCTACCGAGATCAACACGGTGAACTTCACCAGCCCGCGCACCTGGTTGGCTGCTCACAACTTCATCTTCGGCTTCCTGTTCTTCGTGGGTCACCTGTGGCATGCCGGTCGCGCTCGCGCTGCCGCTGCTGGCTTTGAGAAAGGGATCAGCCGCGAGAACGAGCCGGTTTACCGGATGAAGCCGATCCGATAAGGGCATAAGTCCCTCTGGAATGTACCTTTGGCCCCCCTTGCCGGGGGCCTTTTTTTGGGCATCCCCCCCTCAAGGATTGGCAGAAAGAAAGTTTGGGGTGGAAACTGAAGAGCGCTGAGTCATCAGAGCAGATGCACAAGATCCCTGTTACCGTCATCACCGGATTTCTGGGATCCGGCAAGACCACGGTGATCCGTCACCTTTTGCTCAACAACCAGGGCCGCCGCATTGCCGTGTTGGTTAACGAGTTTGGCGAAGTGGGCATCGACGGCGAGTTGCTGCGGGATTGCCAACTGTGTGAGGGGGAGGGATCCATCCCCATTCTGGAGCTGGCCAACGGCTGTCTCTGCTGCACGGTGCAGGAGGAGTTTTTGCCCACCATGGAAGCTCTGTTGCAGCGGCGGGCGGAGCTAGACTGCATTTTGATTGAAACCTCAGGACTGGCCTTGCCCAAGCCGCTCGTGCAGGCTTTCCGCTGGCCCACCATTCGTACAGGCGCCACGGTGGATGCGGTGATTACGGTGGTGGATGGTCAGGCTCTGGCCTCCGGGCAACTGGTGGGGGATCCGGCGGCCCTGGAGGCGCAGCGGCAGGCTGACGAAAGTTTGGACCATGAGACTCCGCTTGAGGAATTGTTTGAGGATCAGTTGAGTTGTGCCGATTTGGTGGTGCTCACCAAGGTGGATCAGATTACCCAAGAGGAGCAAGCTCGGGTGGAAAGCTGGCTGCGGCACCACTTGCGCCCTGAGGTTCAAATCCTCCCTTGTGAGCGGGGGCAGGTTCCCCCAGAAGTGCTCTTGGGCTTTAATGCAGCGGTGGAAGACCAGCTCGAGCGCCGCCCCAGCCACCACGATCACGGGGAGGAGCATGAGCACGAAGCTTTTGAGTCTTTCTACCTCAGCCTGGAGGGAGGTTATGAGCCGGGATCCCTGGTGGCTCAGCTACGCCAGTTGGCCCAAGAGGAATGTCTTTACCGGATAAAAGGGTTTGTGGCCGTCCCCTACAAGCCGATGCGGCTGGTGCTGCAGGGAGTGGGATCCCGATTTGAAACCTACTACGACCGCCCCTGGCGACCCCAGGAGCCGCGCTTGACCCGACTGGTGCTGATTGGGCAAAACCTCAACCGCGAGCGCATTGCCGCCCAGCTCCAGGCCTTGGCCATCAGAGAAACGGTGGCCCCCACCGGCTGATCCCTGTCGGAGGCGAGTGGGATCCCTTGGGTCCTCGGCTCTCATCCCCCCGTCCCAGAGGGAAAGGAAGTAGCGTCCAGTTCTACTGTTACTCAAAGGTGGTCTAGAGGTAGGTATCCAAAAGAGAGGCCACGGTGGGGAAGTGGCAGCGCAAACCCAGGGTTTCTGGGGAAATGGCCGGGTAAACAAAATGGCGCTGGCGCAGACAGAACTCATCCCAGGCTGAAAGCCGCACCCGAAATAGAAAGGCCAAGCCGCGAACGAGAGCCGGGGGCAGAGGCACGCGGAAATAAATCCGTTTTTTGAAATAAGCACACATCTGTTCCACACATTCATCCCAGGAGAGGGGGGGATTGCCCAACACCCAATCGCCGCCACCAGGCAGATGGGCCACCCAATAGGCCACCATCTCGGCCACATCGGCAGCGTGGATAAAGTGGAAGCTGGCATCCACCCGCAAAAAGCGGATCAGATCCAGCCAGCGGAGAACGTCCTTGAGGCCGGCAGTGATGTGGGAGTAGGGGTGGTGGGGGCTGCCGCCAAAGAGCAGGGTGGGATAAAGGGTGAGCAGGCGCTCCGGCCAGAAGCCGCTTTCCTGCCGCCGCAGCAGCATCTCGTACTTGCTGCGGATGTAGTCGGTGCCGGCCCGTCCGGCAATGGCCAAAGGCTCCAGGTCCTGGTTCAAAAGGCTGGCCGTGGAAAAGTAGATCACCTGCTGACAGCGCTCCGGATCCAACAACTGAAAGAGCTCCAGGGTGTGGGTAACATTCACGGCCCAAGCCAGGGCGGGATCCCCCCAAGCTGCCGCCATGTGGATCAGCCCGTCCATCTGGCGCAGCAGAGCGGCGTGTTCCCGGATGCGCAGGAGATCGCCGGGTACTAGGGTGATAGGGGCGGGCAGCCGTTCTAGGGGCAGCCGCAGGCGGCTGGTCTCGCGGATGAGAACGTACAGGTGGTAGGCGGGCCGCTCCGGAAACTCGGGATCCCTTTGCTGGGCCAGGCGCTCCAACACATAGTGCCCCAGGCAGCCGCTAGCGCCGGTAAGAAACAGGTTTCGCAAGAGGTCTTCCCAACGGGACTCGATGAAAAAAGCTTCTGACTAGTGTACCGCTTCAGCTTCTGTCTGCCGGACTGCCTGAGCCCTCAATTCCCCTGCAAGAGAGCCGCTCGACTTGGCAAACCCCACACTGGAAATCTGGCCGCAAGGATGTCAGCTAGAAATCGCAGGAGCCCCGCACTGTACCCGTAGGGTCAGTGCCGGGAG
>NZ_JANSIH010000308.1:0-609 GCF_047462075.1 Synechococcus sp. R55.2 | reverse complement strand
GTACGGCAGCGCTACACCCAGCATGGTGGCGAAACACTTGATATCCTCGGCTTGTGGCAAAATCACTTTCAGCCCCACCGACGACAGGATCGCGTAGCCCAATCTGCCCCTCTCAGGCCACGTTCTCAGCCTCAGGTGGTCGAGGGATTGAGCATTGACTAGAGATCGTTAAAAGCTGGGGTCAATTGGCAGCCGGCTATCCTGTCTATAAACGCTGAGCCAAAAAAATCTATGCAGCTTAGAATGGTTCATGTCCATGTCTAGATTGCAACGCTTCCCAACTGCTCTGGGATCCCAAGCTCTTTCCAATCAGGAGAGATAAGAGGTGCCGCGCTATAATTTGAGCGATGGTTTGCTACCGGTGGAGAAGAAAGTCGTGGTGAAAAAGCAAGCTCTTTGGCGAGGCTGGGTGGGCATTGCCGCTGTGGCCCTGCTGGGATCCGGCCCTGCCTATGCCCAGTTGCGGCTGATCCCTGAGGCGGCGCGGCAGGTCTACGAGGCCTTGCCAGATCTGCCTCTGGAAAACACCTATACCCCCGTGAACCCCAATGACGGCGGCCCCGCGCCTGAGGAAGATACCTTGGTGCGGCGGATGATGGTCTATCACTT
>NZ_JANSIH010000307.1:0-4090 GCF_047462075.1 Synechococcus sp. R55.2 | reverse complement strand
GCGACAACCTATTTATACACCTCTCTATTCGTGGTCAGCTTCAGAGGTTTATAAGAGACAGAACTGAGCCAGGCCAAACTTTGTGATGCCTACCTGAGCAGGGCTGACCTGAGCCAGGCCAACTTGAGGGGAGCAAAGCTGGGTGGCACGAACCTAAAGGGGGCAAACCTATGGGGCGCAAAACTAAGTCCCGGCTAGGGTCAATTCGCCGACTTGAAAGGGGCCATCCTCCCCGACGGAGCCATCCATCCCTAGCCTGATCCCTTGGCTACACTACCTACAGCCGCTCTCAGTGGATCCATGAGTCCCTCAGATCTCGCCTTTGCCAGCAATCACCAAGACATCCTCACACTGCTGGACTTAGTGGTTCGCGCCCGCTACCCTTTGATCTACCTGGTTACTCCCGAAGAAGCCCCGGCAGAGGAGCTCCTGCAAGTTCTAGCCGATTCCCTCAAGCCCAAGCGCAAACTCCTAATCTGGGATATCGTCTCCGGCTGGTCAGATAACGGCCAAAACAAAGGCCAATTGATGCCTGCTCTGGGCCGCATCGGCGCCATCAAAGAGGACGAGGCGGTTATTTGTGTTCTCAAAGACCTAAACCCCACCCTGAGAAATCCGGAACGCTCGGACAATTACCCCGTCATCCGCTACCTGAAAACCCTGGCCAGAGAGAGCCGCCACAGCCGCAAGTCCATCATCCTCTTGGGCCAAGAAGCCGTTGTCCCTGCCGAGCTGCGCGAGGAAATTGTGGTCTATGATTTTCCCCTGCCCAGCATCGCCGAAATTGAGCGGATCATTACCCGCGCGATCCCTGCCCGTCAACTGGAGCTAAGCGGCCCGGCGCGGGAACAACTGGTTCGAGCCTGCCAAGGACTGACTCGGCAGCGCATTGAGCGGATCCTGGCCCGCGCCCTAGCCGCCAAGGGCAAGGTCAGCGAGGGCGATATTGACCTTGTTCTGGAAGAGAAAAAACAATACATCCGCCAGACGGAAATCCTGGAGTTTTACAACCCCTCCGAGACCTTGCAAAATGTCGGCGGCCTGGAAAACCTCAAAGCCTGGATTCGGCAGCGCCGCAACAGTTTTAGTGCCCAGGCCCGTGCCTATGGCTTGCCCAGTCCTAAGGGCATTTTGCTGGCCGGGATCCAGGGCACCGGCAAGTCTCTATGTGCCAAAACCATAGCCCGCGAGTGGCGCATGCCCTTGCTCAGGCTGGATGTGGGGCGACTCTTCGGCGGGATCGTCGGCGAAAGCGAAAGCCGCGTGCGCCAGATGATCCAAATTGCCGAAGCCATGGCCCCTTGTGTGTTGTGGATTGATGAGTTGGATAAAGCCTTTGGCGGCGTCAACAGCGAGTTTTCAGGGGATTCGGGCACCAGCAAGCGGGTCTTCGGCAGCCTGATCACCTGGATGCAGGAAAAAACCAAACCCGTTTTTATTGTTGCCACCGCCAACAATGTCCGCATCTTGCCGGCCGAGCTGCTGCGCAAAGGCCGGTTTGACGAAATTTTCTTCGTCAATTTGCCCAACCAACGGGAGCGGGAGGAGATCTTCCAAGTCCACATCCAGCGGCTGCGGCCCAACCGCGTGCGGGATTTTGCCTACCCTGAGCTGGCCATGGCCAGCGAAAACTTCAGCGGCGCAGAAATTGAGCAGACCATCTACGATGCCATGCACATGGCCTTCAACCAGGATCCGCCCCGCGAGTTTACCCAGGAGGATATTCTCGGCGCCATTCGCCAAACCGTTCCCCTGGCCGCCATCGCCCGCGACCAGATTCAAGACTTGAAAGCGTGGGCTGCCGAGTCAGGAGCACGTACCGCTTCCCAAGATCAAAAGTTGATTCAGGAGCTACGGACCATCGTCCAGAAGAGAGGGTTAGGCTACATTGAAGTTGATAGTCCCCCATCCTTTTCCTCTCCACCTCCTGCCTAAGCTGTTTTGGTCGGCTCGTTCCGAGTTGTGGCAGCTCCGTGGAAGTAGGCTTGCAAGCATTTTTTCCTGCAAGACGCGGAAAAACTCCGGTTGCCGCTCCGCTTGAATTTGCTGCCTGTGGATTAGCCCCCGTTAAATCCGTCCGGGGAAGCCGCCGATTGATCTGAGCTGCTCAGGTGGCCCCTTGTTGGATTAACTTCCGGCAGCTCCCAGGCAGGGCACTGGGATCGGATCCCGCACGTTAGCGTGCAGGACCGATGGTTTTGCACTTTTCGTATCCTTGACTACAGATTTTTTGGTAGGATTGATCGTGTAGAGGTACTGGTATGTAGAGCAGCCTTATGAGTGCAATCGCTGAAATGAGGGGGACAAGTCTCCTGGCCCGCCATCGCCAAAACATAGCAGCCTCCCTGGCCCGTCGTTTGGAAGCAGCTAGGGCGGCCAACAACACCCGCTTGATGGAGCTGCTGAAACAAGAAGAGCGGCAGCTGGCAGCCGAGTACGGCGGCAGGGATCCCTTCTCTTCAGCGCTCTTCAGAGGACTGCGCCACCTTTGGCAGAGCCTGAAGGCAGTCTTGGCGGCCTGCGATGAACTGCGGGTGCGGCAGTGGGTAGATGGCAGCGGCATGGTCTGGTGGTCTGTCCAAGACCCAATCACGGGAGAGCGCCTGTGTACCCATTCCGAGGGGGAGCTCATGGAGTGGATCGAGAAGCACCAGCGAGAGGATTAGTCTTCGCGGCTAGGACTTGCCTGAGCACCAATAGCCAGTGTTTCCCCTGGCGCTTCGTGCGTGTCCCAGTCTTTCCAGCTTGGGGAGGAAGGGAACAAAAAGTTTCACGGCTAGGCCGGGGCAATGGCCACCTGAGAATCCAAATTGATAGGATTACGAAGACTCATCATCTGCTTTAGGGGCCCTGGGATGGTTTGGCAATTGTTGACTTGGCCGGCCCAAAGTTTGCTTTGGCTAGCAGAGCAGATCCAAGAACGCGCCGAAGCACAGCTGGATAGCAAAGAAAACCTGCAAAAAGAACTTACGGCCCTGCAAATTCAGCTAGATTTGGGAGAAATTGACGAAGAAACCTACGCCCGCCGAGAAGAAGAGATTTTGTTGGCCCTGGAAGCCTTAACCCAAGCAGAACAAGAAGCCGAAGCATAGAGTTCTGCCGGTGGGCCTGGAAGGGATCCCTCAGCATTGCAGGGGGGCAGAACATGGGAGAATGAGCTTCTGTACACCCCCGTCTTTTCTACCCTGGGCTGTTTTCAATGACTGGATCCCATGAAACCTTGGTGCTCCGCGACGAGCAAAACCAGCCTCTCAAGTGCGAGATCCTGCGTCAGGTGGTCATCGACGAGCAGACCTATGCTCTGGTGACTCCCGTTGATGCTGTGATCAAAGTGCTGGTTTGGGAAGGGGAAGAAGAACCCAGCCAAGCGGTGAACGGCGATGCCAACATGGAAGGGATCCTGGACGAGCCGGATCCCGAAGAGCTACAGGCTGCCCTGCCCACCATCCAGGCTGTCTTGGGGGAGTTGAACCTCACCTTGCAGCAAAATGGCTTCGACATCCTCACGGTTCAGGGGGAATTGCCCCCAGTCGAAGAGGAAGATGTTTTCGAGCTGGGCGAGAGCGAGGAAGATGCCCAGGAGTTTCAACTGCTAGCTACCTTTTTCTACCAAGAGAAGAAATACGGCATCTTTACCCCCCTCGATCCCGTTTTGCTCTTCGCCGCTCTGCCTGACGAAGGGGATCCCTACCTGCTCACCCCCGATGAGCCGCCAGAGCTTTTTGATCAGCTCTATGCCCTGCTGCTGGATCTCGATGAGGAATGGGAAGACGGAGATGACGAAGAAGATGAAGACGAAGATTAGGCGGTCAACCCCTTCTGTTCTGCCGAGTTGGATACTCCTGCCCAGCCAGTCGCCTCGGCGGTGCGGAGCACCATAGGGATAGAGGTGGTGAAACTACCCGGTAAAACTTGCCCAGAGTTTTTCACCAGCCACTCCAGACCCGTCTCAACATCTGTCGGGGGCGTCGGATCTGCGGGCCAAGGGTCAGAATAAGCCAGCCTCAGACCAGCCGCCTGAGCATTGCGTAGCGAAGGAGCATGACTCTAGTCAATAATAAGCTCAACTATACTGAAAATAATGTATAAT
>NZ_JANSIH010000306.1:0-611 GCF_047462075.1 Synechococcus sp. R55.2 | reverse complement strand
AGCCCACTGCCTGCCCAGCCCATCACACTTTTGAAGGGAGATGGCTTCCCCCGCCAATGGCTCTTTTCTTCCGCCTGAGCTGCTCTCGCCATTGCTGGCCTCCCCAACCAGCCCATTTTCTCGGCAAAAGTCTGGACAAACGGGCCTTCGCTTCATTATGATCGTTTTCCGTTGCCAACTAAGCCCATCCGCTTTGGCGACCTGGTGCGCTGCTACCCCAGATACTGCCTCTTTGCAGGCAAGTCTGAGCAGCTCTTAGCAAAAGCAGTTTGGCGTGTAACTTTGGGGTGAACTAGGCGAGAGGATCAGCGTTGCCGATGCTGATCTTAGGCTCTGGGGACAGGGATCCCTGATTCTCCCTGCCTCGCTTTTTCGCCTGAGTTGGCAGACTCAGCCTTGTTCTGAGCTTTCTGCTGCCACGCTGTTGCTGTATGTCTATCCATCCGGCTGACTGAGCCATTGGCCTACAGCCCGCTTCGCGAAAGGTCGGCTGATTGTCGGAGTGAGTCGGCTCTGAATTGATGAAAGCGAGTCGTGCAGGGGGGCTTGGGGGGTGGTGTGGGCCTTGGGCTGCGTGGAATATAAGTAGGGAAGACCCCGGTGGTCTCACC
>NZ_JANSIH010000305.1:0-612 GCF_047462075.1 Synechococcus sp. R55.2 | reverse complement strand
GAGGAGCGCTGAGGGTGCCTGATCCCAACACCATGGGTCTCGCGCACGGAAGGCCAGGCCGAGGTCTTGGCGTAGGGGGGAAAGGAACCTGGCGGAATAGCTCATCTACAGTTTCTGAGGATTCTTCCGAAGCTATGGGAGCTGGGGAGGGTGTTGACCTAGGCACAGAAGGCATAGGCTGCCTAGCTGGCTCCGGGGCCTGAGCCACCAAAAGATGATCTTCAGCTAGGGCAACACCCGAAAGAAAACCACTCTCCCAAAAGGGCGTAAGTAGCAAGGCTAAAATGCCTAGACACAGTCCTATGTATTCTCCAAATCTTGATAGAGATGCCCACTTCCTTCTCAGCTCAAGCCAAAGCTGAGAATATACTAGCAAAGACGTTGGGGAATACAAGCAGGTTCCTTAAACTTTGTAAATTCTTGTGAATTCCAGCTCAATTCCAGCTTTTTCCTTTGCTTGATCATGTAGCGGGGCTAGGCTTCCTAGAAGGGCAAGAATTAGAGACGGGAGAAAATCCGCCGCTCAAATTTCAGCCCCAGCCAGATTACCCCGATCCCACAGGCCACCAACACCGCCGACTTGGCCAACAGGCCGGTTGGGTACTCGAAAAA
>NZ_JANSIH010000304.1:0-612 GCF_047462075.1 Synechococcus sp. R55.2 | reverse complement strand
CTACCCAGCCGGAGAGGTGCCGCCCACCCAAGTGATATCGCCCCCCTTTGTCCAGGTTCCCCTGGGCGTCACCGAAGATCGGCTGCTGGGATCCGTCGATGTGGAGGCCTCCATCAGGCAGGGGGAAACGGTCTTCCAGCCAGGGCTCTTGGCTGCCGCCCACCGGGGCGTGCTCTATGTGGATGACATCAACCTCTTGGACGACGCCATCGTCAACTTGTTGCTGACGGTGGTGGGGGATGGGGTCAACCGCCTGGAACGGGAGGGGCTGAGTCTGCAACACCCCTGCCGGCCTCTCTTGGTGGCCACCTACAACCCCGAAGAGGGATCCCTGCGCCCCCACCTGCTGGATCGCCTGGCACTGGTGGTGCCGGTGGGGCAGGAGCTGAGCCTAGAAGAGCGAGGGGAAATTGTCCAACGGGCAACGCAATTTGTCGATGCTCCCGAGCCCTTCCTGGCCGAGCACCAGGCGGAACTGGAGGAAATCCGCACCCGCATCCTCCTGGCGCGGGAGTGGCTGCCCCAGGTCAAGCCGCAGCGGGAACAGCTCCTCTACCTGGTGCAGGAGGCCATCCGCGGCAACGTCCAAGGGCACCGGGGAGAACAATTTGC
>NZ_JANSIH010000303.1:0-612 GCF_047462075.1 Synechococcus sp. R55.2 | reverse complement strand
GGTGGGCTATGCGCCGCCGGGGCCGGGTTGGCCGTGGCTGACCGACCCGGTGCCCTGGAAGGGGGCCCAGTATGCGGCCCAGATGTACCACGACCTGGTGCAGGGGTTTGGCCTAGCTCCAGCGGCGGTTCGGCCTCAGATTCGGCTGAAAAAAGCGGACTTGGAGTGGGCGGCGCAGGAGCGGCGGCGGCTGTTGGGGGAGGGGGTGCAGGAGTATGTGCTGCTGCATCCGGGGGCCAGCCAACTGTCGCAGCAGAAGGGGGTGCGCAAGCTGTATCCGGCCAGTCAGTGGGGGAAGGTGGTCAGGGGGTTTCGGGAGCAGCGGCCTGAGCTGCCGTTGGTGTTGGTGGTGGGGCCGGAGGATGAGCAGGTGGCGGATGAGCTGATGGCGCAGTTGCCGGGGGTGCCGGTGAGCCGACCGGCGGGGGTGGGGCAACTGGCGGCTTTGATTGGGGGGGCGACGCTGCTGTTGTGTGTGGACAGTGCTCCTATGCACTTGGCGGTGGCTACCCAGACGCCGCTGGTGGCGTTGTTTGGGCCCACCGACCCGCTGCGGCTGCTGCCTTCAGAGGGGCCGTTTCGGGCGGTCAAGGGGGCCGATGGGAAGGTGGA
>NZ_JANSIH010000302.1:0-612 GCF_047462075.1 Synechococcus sp. R55.2 | reverse complement strand
CCACCACTACCCGCTCGCCCGTGGTGGGAAAGTTTTTCAGCAGAGGGCGGGAGTTCTTGTAGCAGCAGTGCTCCGACCACATCACCCCAAACATGGCCAGCTCCGTGGGGTTGGGATCCCGTCCCAGCTGCTGCTGGATCTTCTGGTATTCGTCTGGGGAAAGGCCGTGGGCCTTTAAGTCTTCGAGGGTATACATCGCCTATAGCCATTAGGTCAGCAGCCCAGGGCCCAGGAGACGGGCCTGCCGCTCTTCCAGTATGCGGCTTAAGGGGGGCCACCGCTTCAAGTCGGGGTCAAGGGCCAGGAGCTGTTCTGCCGCTTGGCGGGCCAGGTGCAGCACCTCTTGATCGTCCATGAGGCTGGCCAGGGCAAAATCCGGCAGCCCCGACTGGCGGGTACCCATCACTTCCCCCGGCCCCCGGAAGCGCAGATCCATCTCGGCAATGAAAAACCCGTCGTGGGATTGCTCCAGCACCTTCAGCCGCCGCAGAGCATCTTCTCCTTTGGATCCCGTCATCAAGATGCAATAGGCTTGGTCGGATCCCCGTCCCACCCGTCCCCGCAGTTGGTGCAGTTGGGAGAGCCCGAAGCGCTCTGCGTGCTCCACCAGCA
>NZ_JANSIH010000301.1:0-612 GCF_047462075.1 Synechococcus sp. R55.2 | reverse complement strand
GGTGGGCTATGCGCCGCCGGGGCCGGGTTGGCCGTGGCTGACCGACCCGGTGCCCCTGAAGCCAGCCCAGTATGCGGCCCAGATGTACCACGACCTGGTGCAGGGGTTTGGCATTGCTGCGCCGGCGGGGTTGCCCCAGATTCGTCTGAAAAAAGCAGACCTGGAGTGGGCAGAGCAGGAACGCAAGCGCCTTTTGGGGGATGCCGCTCAAGATTATGTGCTGTTGCATCCGGGGGCCAGCCAGCTGTCGCAGGAGAAGGGAATTCAGAAGATCTATCCCTCTGCCAACTGGGTCAAGGTCATCAAGGGTTTTCGGGAGAAGCGGCCGGAGCTGCCGTTGGTGCTGGTGGTGGGGCCAGAGGATGAGCAGCTGGCGGAGGGCTTTCTGGCGCAACTGCCGGAGCTGCCGGTGAGCCGTCCTGTCCGGCTGGGGCAGCTGGCGGCCTTGATTGGTGGGGCAACGCTGCTGTTGTGCGCCGATAGCGCTCCCATGCATTTGGCGGTGGCGGTGCAGACGCCGCTGGTGGCGTTGTTTGGGCCCACCGACCCGCTGCGGTTGCTGCCTTCAGAGGGGCCGTTTCGGGCGGTCAAGGGGGCCGATGGGAAGGTGGA
>NZ_JANSIH010000300.1:0-4120 GCF_047462075.1 Synechococcus sp. R55.2 | reverse complement strand
CTTCGAGGACGCGCATGAGCCTACTTTATCAAAGGTCTAGCAAGATAAAAGCCGCTCTTGTCGCGTCAGCGGGCCGTAGGCCTTAGGGCGGGGCTTCAGACCCAGTTTTTTGGTAAAGCCAAACTACCCTCCCCAGCAGCTTTTTTCTTAACCGAAAGTTAACCCTAGGCCCAATCTGGAGCCACTGCACCACCGACACCAGCGTTCCGGGAAGGGGCTGGAGAAGCTAGGGCTGCTGCTCCCCTGAAGAGGCAGAGGGGGGATAGAGCAGGGCTTCCAGCTCCTGCAGCGCTTGCTCCAGGTTGTCGTTGACAATCACGTAGTCAAATTCGTCTTGGGCATCCAATTCCTTGCGGGCCTGTTCCAGGCGGCGCTCGATGCTGGCCTCTGAGTCTTGTCCGCGCTCGCGGATGCGACGTTCCAGCTCTTCCAGAGAAGGGGGACAGAGAAAGATGCGAATGGCATCTGGGTACTGTTGCCTCACCTGACGGGCCCCCGCCAGCTCAATTTCCAGCAGCACATCCTGACCCTGATTGAGTTTTTGGAACACGATCTCGCGGGGAGTGCCGTAAAAGTTGCCCGCATACTGTGCCCATTCCAACAGCTCGTTGGCTTCAATCAAGTTGAGAAATTCCTCCCGACTGCGAAAGTAGTAGTTGACGCCTTCCTGTTCGCTGGGGCGGGGGGGGCGGGTGGTGACCGAAACCGAGAAATACAACTCGGGGTGGCGCTGGCGCAACTGGCTGACCAACGTACCTTTGCCCACTCCACTGGGCCCTGTCAAAACCACCAAGCGACCGCGCGGGGTGGGAGCCGGAAGGGATCCCTGCTGCTGCGTACACTCAGAGGGAACTGGGGTAGGAGAGGCTGGCATAGACAGAGACCGACGCAAGACGGCTGGGCAATTGACTTGTTTGGGTTGGTTTTAGGATATCTCACTCCTGGTTCCTCAGACGGCTCACAGCGATGGCTTTCACTCGGTTTCGTCTGGCAAACCGGGCTTGGCCGTCAGGAAGCGGTTGGCAACGGTTTCGGGTTGGATGGCGGAGAGGATGACGTGCCCGGAATCGGTGATGATGACAGCGCGGGTACGACGACCATAGGTAGCATCCACCAACTGGCCCCTCTCGCGGGCATCGCTGATGATGCGTTTGATGGGAGCTGACTCGGGACTGACAATGGCGACCACACGCCCAGCGGCGACGATGTTGCCAAAGCCAATGTTGATTAGGCGGGTATCCATGGGGTGATGAGCGAACCTAACGGCTGTCCGGCCAGCGACCTTCATTAAGGTAGCAAATGGGGCTCTTTCGCGGGTTTGCTACAACGACACCTGAGTTCTCGGCCAATGGGGCAGTGGGTTTCGGCGACAAATCCCGTTCGGGTGAGCCGCAAAAAGGCTGTGGTTGCATAACAAGCTGCACCCTCCCAAACAACTTGCCCTGTTTATCGAGGACGGTAAAATCGTCAACATGAAGCCACTTCAATGGAACTTGAACTGTAAGCCTCAAAGGCCGCCGCTGTGGTAAGCAGTTTGAGGCAGCTCTGAAAACGAAAAGATCGACCCAGCACCCCAAGCTTGAATAGATTTCTTCCTTGCCTATGCTTGACCTGACTTGGCTGGATCCCCTTGTCCAGCACTTTCAACTGGGGGATCCAAAGCCACCCGAAGCCATCCGAGTGGGCCTCATTCACCAAACCTGGAAACTCATCACCTCTGAGGGATCCTTCATCGCCCAGCGCCTTCACCCCCGATTTGATCCTGCTGTCACTGAAGATGGTCAAGCCATCGGCCAATGGTTGAGACAACACGGCTTCCCCGTCCCCCAATTCCGCCGCGCTCGCGATGGATCCCTGCACTTGGCCTGGGCAGAAGGACTGTGGCGGGTCATGGATTGTCTGCCGGGATCCTGTCACCCAACTCCTCCCAATTGGGGCTATCTGGAAGAGGCGGGGGCAGCCGTTGGACGCCTGCATCGACTCTTGGCCCAGATGGACTATCGTTTTCGCTTCCAGATCCCGCATTTTCACGATACGGCTCACCTTTGGCAACAGCTACGCCAGCACGAACCGGTGCCAGAAGTGCAGGCAGAATGGCAGTTTTTAATCGAAACTGTGCCGAATCTTCTGCTGCCCTCAGGGATCCCAACTCAAATCATCCACGCCGATCTCAAGTTCAACAACTTTTTGTTCGATGAGCAGGGGCGATTTGTGGGCCTGGTGGATCTGGACACCTTCATGTATCACAACCTCTATGTTGAACTGGGGGATGCCCTGCGCTCCTGGGGTAAACGAGGAAATACCCTTCAGCCCGAGGCAATCCTGGCCGGGTTGCGGGGCTATGCCCAAACCGGGAACTTGCACGCCCTACAACCGGAACTCCTTCTCCAAGGGATCCAACTGATTACCCTGGAATTGGGGATGCGCTTTTTGCAGGATTGGTTTGAAGACGCCTACTGGAATTGGGATCCCCAACGCTACCCCAGCCGCAAGGCCCATAACCTGGCCCGCTGCCAACAGCAAATTTGCCTATATCAAGACCTCACCCAGAGGGTGCCTCAACTGTTGGAGTCCATGCGCGCCCTTTGGTCTCATGAGCGGCAAAAGAGAGATTAACTTATGTTAATTTAGGGGCATCTTCCTCTTTCTTCCCGCGGTCTCTATGAGCATTCAACTTCCCCGCTGGCTAGAGCTGGCCTTGCCCTTCTTTCATCCTGTGCTGATGATTTTGGCGTTTGCGCTGGCCTTGTATGCCCTTTACCTGGGTCTGCAAGCGCGACGGGTGCGCACTGCCTCGGCAGAAGAACGCAAGGAGCTGATCAAAGGGAAGTTTGGTCAGCGGCATTTCCTTGCCGGATCCCTGTTCTTGTTGTTGATGGTGTTCGGAGCCCTGGGCGGCATGGGGGTTACCTACCTGAACAACGGCAAGCTGTTTGTTGGGCCTCACTTGCTGGCCGGGTTGGGCATTGTGGCCTTGGTGGCCAGCTCTGCGGCTCTGGCACCGCTGATGAAAGACGGGCAAAAAGTCTGGGCGCGCAACGTGCATATTCTATTGAACGTGGTGATCCTGGCGATCTTGGGTTGGCAGGCGGTGACCGGCTTCCAGATTGTGCAGCGCATCGTCGACCAAATGCTGACCACACCTCCCCAGGTGGCCTAGCCTCCCTGAAAACCCACTGAACAGGGCTGAGCGCTGTGAGGACTTTGATTCGCGGGTGCAAACCGAGAAGCTCACAGACTCAGTCCTGCCCTTTTCTAAATTCGGGGCTTCGTCATGTCAGAATGGCAAAGCAGGCGCTGCATCCTTCGACTGTAGAAGGGCGCTATCTTGCTGCTGCTACCCAGCTTCAACGCAATGGTTCTTCCCATGTCGGTTAGCCCTCTTCCCAATTGGGTCAAGCGTTCCATCGGCAAAGCCAGCGAGACTTCAGCGGTGCAGCAGGTGATCAAGCAGCGGGGCCTGCACACCATTTGCGAAGAGGGGCGCTGCCCAAACCGAGCCGAGTGCTACAGCCAAAAAACCGCTACATTTCTGTTAATGGGAGGGATCTGCACCCGCGCCTGCTCTTTTTGCCAGGTGGCCAGTGGACGGCCCGCACCATTGGATCCCGCAGAACCGGAGAAAGTGGCCGAGGCGGTTGAGCTGCTGGGGCTCAGCTATGTGGTACTCACCTCGGTGGCCCGCGACGATCTGCCCGACCAGGGATCCGGTCGCTTTGTGGAGGTCATCGAGGCAATTCGGCGGCGCTGCCCCGGCACCCAGATCGAGGTGCTCACCCCCGACTTTCGCGGGGATCGCGAGTGCATTGCCCGTGTGGTGGCTGCCCAGCCTGTTTGCTACAACCACAACATCGAAACGGTGCGACGCCTCTCCCAGGCAGTACGGCGCAGCTCCGGCTACGACTTGTCCTTGCGGGTTTTGCGAACGGTCAAGGAGCTGAATCCTGGATTACCCACCAAGTCTGGGCTGATGCTGGGGCATGGGGAGACCCGCGCAGAAGTGCTGGAAACCTTCCGGGATCTGCTGGCGGTGGGATGCGACCGTCTGACCCTGGGGCAATACCTGCAGCCTTCTTTGGCGCATCGCCCTGTGGAACGCTACTGGACTCCGGAGGAGTTT
>NZ_JANSIH010000299.1:0-4133 GCF_047462075.1 Synechococcus sp. R55.2 | reverse complement strand
AGGGATCCCATACTCAAGGGGCGGAGATCTGGGCCAAAGACTATCCCCGTTATTTTCAAGCCCTAGAGCAAGAGCGCACCATTGCTGCCGACCAAGTGGTGGCGGATCCCCGCACCGCCGAGTTCGGCAATTCCTACCTGACAGCAATGGGAGTGGTCTCGATGCTGGATGCCCCCATTCGACTGGAAGGACGGATGGTGGGTGTTCTCTGCCACGAGCACATTGGCTCCCCTCGCCACTGGACCTTAGAAGAGCAAAACTTCGCCGGATCCCTGGCGGATTTGGTGTCTCTGGCCCTCGAGATCTCGGAGCGCCGGCAAGTGGAAGAGGAGCTGCGCCAGGCTGAGGAGCGCTATCGCAATTTTTTCGAGAATGCGGTAGAGGGCATTTTTTTCACCGATGCGGCAGGTCGGTATCTCTCCGCCAACCCGATGCTGGCCCAGATCTGCGGCTACAGCTCCCCCGAAGAATTGATGCGCGAAGCGAAAGAGGCGGGCAAGCGGCAGCTCTATGTGGATCCCAGCCAGTGGGAGGAATTTGTGCGGCTATTGCAGGAGCAGGGATCCGTGCGCGGTTTTGAGTATCGGCTGCGGCGGCGGGATGGCTCGATCATCTGGGTCCGAGAAAAGGCCCGTTTGGTTAAAGATAAAGCCGGAAACATCCTCGGCTATGAAGGCATCTGCGAAGACATCACCGCCCAAAAGCAGAGCTTAGCCTACATGGAGTTTCGCGCTCATCATGATGCCCTGACAGGTTTGGTGAACCGCGAATCCTTTCGGGAGCGGCTGCAGCAGGCCCTGCAGCAATACTACAGTGAATCTCTGGCCCTCTTCTTTGTGGATTTGGATCACTTCAAAGACATCAACGATACCTTCGGCCACGGTGTCGGCGATGCCCTGTTGCAGGGGGTAGCTGAACGGTTAACCAAGTGCGTTCGCCCTGGAGATATCGTCGCCCGCTGGGGAGGGGATGAGTTCACCCTGCTGCTGCCCCGAATTGGCAGCCCCACAGTGGCAGCGCGTCTGGCTCAGCGGATTGTCGATGCCTTTCAAACTCCCTTCTCCTGCGAGGGCCATTCCCTTTCCGTGACCTGCAGCATTGGCGTCGCCCTCTACCCCCAAGACGGCGTAGAAGTGTCCACCCTTTTGCACCATGCCGACTTGGCCCTCTACCAGGTCAAGGAAAATGGCCGCAGCGGCTTTCAGCTCTACCGGCCAGTTTCAGGGATCCCGGCAGCAGTCCGCAACACTATCCTGTAAGCTGGTTGGGTCAGAGGCCCTTCTGGTTTGTGATTTGTGCATCCGGGTCGTAGCTATCGCCGTCTCATTCCCTTCATTCGGCCCCATCTGTGGATGTTGTTGCTGGGGCTAACCTGTACCCTTGGCTTTGTGCTAACCATGCCCGCCCTCGCCTACTTGATCGAGTGGGTGGCCCGCTCCATTGGTGCCGGGGATCTGGGGCAATTGCGGATGCTGGCCTTGATTGGGGTGGTGTTTTTCTTGGTGCGCGGCGCTTTTCAGTATGGCCAAGACACCCTGATGGCGAGGGCCTCCTTGCAAATGGTTTTGGAATTGCGCCAACAGATTTATGCCCACCTGCAGGCACTGGATGTGGACTATTTTTCCGGCAGCCGCACTGGCGATCTGGTCTATCGCCTCACGGGGGATCTGGATCGGGTGGGAGAGGTGGTGCAGCGGTTTTTCCATCGCTTCATCCCCAGCGTGCTCACCATCTTGGCGGTGGTGGCCTACCTGTTCTATCTCAACGGCATTCTCACCTTGACCACCTTGCTGATAGCCCCCCTGATGGGAGCCTTGATCAGTTGGTTTGGGGATCGCCTTTTGTTTCGCTCCCGCCTCAACCAAGAGAAGATGTCGGATTTGGCCGCCCTCTTGACAGAGGTATTTGCCGGGATCAGCCTCACTCGCGCCTTTGCGGCTGAGGACTACGAAATTCGCCGCTTCAGTGCCATTGCCGAAAGCAACCGCCTGGCCCGGTTTCAGACCGAACAGGTGAAAGCCATTCAAGACCCGGTGGTGGGCTTCCTGTACGCCATGAGCGTGTTGGGGGTGTTTTGGGTGGGCGGCTGGCAAATCAGCCAGGGCAACCTGACCGGCAGCCAGTTTCTCGGCTTTATCGCCGGTGTTGCGATGTTGATCGACCCTATTGTTCACATCACCAACAACTACAGCGAGCTGAAACAGGGTGAGGCTTCGGTGGAGCGGATTTTCGAGCTGCTAAACACCCGCTCCCAAATCCGGGAGCTGCCCGGGGCCCGCCCCATGCCTCCCATTCAGGGTTGGGTGGAGTTCGACCAAGTTTCCTTTGCCTACAAACCGGATCAGCCGGTGCTCAAACAGATCAGCTTTCAGGTGTCTCCCGGCGAGATTGTGGCCCTGGTGGGATCCTCCGGCGCCGGCAAATCCACCCTGGTGAGCCTGATTCCCCGCTTTTACGATCCCCAGCAGGGCTGCATCCGCATCGACGGCATCGACATCCGCACCGTCACCCTCAAGAGCCTGCGCCGGCAGATCGGCATTGTGCCGCAGGAGATCACCCTGTTTTCGGGAACCATTGCCAGCAACATCGCCTACGGACAAGAGCATTTTGACCTGGAAGCGGTACGCCAGGCGGCCCAGGTGGCCAACATCGACACCTTTATCGAGAGCTTGCCCGATGGCTACGCCACCCGCGTGGGAGAACGGGGGGTCACCCTCTCCGGTGGACAACGGCAACGGCTGGCCATTGCCCGCGCCGTGTTGCTCAACCCCAAGATCTTGATCCTGGACGAGGCCACCTCGGCTTTGGACAACGAGTCGGAAGCGTTGGTGCAGGAAGCACTGCAACGGCTGATGCAACGCTGCACCGTTTTTGTGATTGCCCACCGCCTCTCGACGGTACGCACTGCCCACCGCATTTTCGTCTTGGAGCAGGGGCAATTGCTGGAGCAGGGAAATCACCGAGAATTGCTGGGCAAAGGGGGGCGCTACGCCCAGTTTCACCTGCGCCAGTTTCATTGAACCCTTGGCCTCTGGATCTCCTGGATCTCCCATGCCTGCCAGAAGGGCCGGTAAAACTCCGGATCCGAAGGTGCTCCCCCCGGGATCCCGCAGATGGCCGCCGCAAATTGCACGGCTCGTTGCACCAGAACTGCCTCCGGCCATCCCCGCAATAGTCCCAGGATGGCTACGGCGCTAAACGCATCTCCCGCCCCCACTGTATCCACCAGCTGAGGCGCGGGCACTGGGTCGGCCCGATGGATCTGAGTAGGGGTGATCAGCAGCGCGCCTGCCGCTCCCAAGGTCAGAAATAGACCTTTCAGGTTCAGATGAGCCTGGAGGATCTGTCCTTGCTCCAGCAGGTCTCCGGCAGGGATCCCTTCCAGTTGGGCCACTTGCTCCAGCTCTGCCTGGTTCAGCTTCAGCCAATCACAGGTGCGCAGCATCTCCCGGATGGCGTCTGGATGCCACCAGGGATCCCGCAGGTTGAGATCCAGAAACACGGGACAGCCCAAAGCGGGGATCCCCTCTTGAAAGTGGCGATGGGCTGCCTCCCGGCGGGCTGCCAAGCTGCCCCGGTAGAGCAGGCTGGGCTGGAGAGCTTGCAGAGCCCCGATATCCAACTGGATGTAGTCGTAGGCTTGGTCGGGCAAGATGGCGAAGGTGGGGATCCCTTGCTCATCCAGGGTTACTTGAACCTTGCCGGTGGGGTGAACAGAATCCTGCTGCAGACCCTCCAGGCGCAGCCCCTGCCGTCGCAAGGCCCCCAGCAGCTCTCTGGCGGCCTCGTCTTGGCCAACACGACTGAGCAAGAGGGGATCGGATCCCAGCCCCTTGAGGTTCCAAGCCACATTCAAAGCTGCTCCGCCCAGCACAATCTCTGTGGGGAAGCAGTCGAAAAGCACCTCCCCCAAGATGAGCGGCAAACCCAGGGGCACATGAGAGGGATCCATCTTGAGCACTCAGCTAGAAATCGCAGGAGCCCCGTGCTGTACCGGTAGGATCAGTGTCGAGAGGAAAGTCCGCCTCCATGGTTATAATTGTACTGCGGACACCAGAAACGGTTGTTTAAGGCACTGGTAACGGTCGATTGGGGGTGCTGTAAACCACCCCAGAGGCTCGTGGTTGGCTTGC
>NZ_JANSIH010000298.1:0-614 GCF_047462075.1 Synechococcus sp. R55.2 | reverse complement strand
CTCTTTCCTCTATAAATTATTCTCTCTATCCTAACATAAGATCAACACGACCTAGAACCTCTTTGATACTCTCCGTTCTGAAAACGAATCCGCTCTACTCCATCCAGAGTGGCTATGAGATATTCGGCATTTAAGATTGCCCGTTTATCTATTGTCGTACTTGCCCCTGCAACGGCCATTGAGATTAGGCAGCTACCCAAAAGGTTGAAAATTAACTTCAAAGCCATCCTTTTGTTGGCCATTTCTTGGCTCCTTCGGGCAGGAGTTCTTGGAGGAAAACATCACCCGCTCCTATTAAACCTAGACAGGGCAAGGAGTGCAAGACCTTGATGGACTTGCAAGATTTGAGAACCTCCCTCGGCTACTCTGTAGCTAGAGCTGCTAGATAGGGAGCCCTCTTGGGAGCGAGCAGCTCCTGTCCCTTTCTCCAGCTATTTGGCCAGCCTCGACCAAGCGGTTGCTGACTATGTCTCCCTCTGCCTGGCGCTTTATTCTCCTCCTCGGCATTGTGAGCTTGTGCGCTGACGCCACCTATGAAGGGGCACGCAGCATTTCTGGGGCTTTTTTGGGATCCCTAGGGGCCAGCGGCACGGTGGTGGGCCTGGTGGCCGGCG
>NZ_JANSIH010000297.1:0-4121 GCF_047462075.1 Synechococcus sp. R55.2 | reverse complement strand
GGGTAGCCCAGCAAATGGGCTAGGATGCTGAGATACTCGGGGGTGGAGAGGTAGCTCAGCCGGGTCAGCACCTGCCCCAGGCTGGAGCCGGTGCGGCGGCGGATCTCCAAAGCCTGCTGCCACTGCTCTAAGGTAAGACGGCTGCCCAGCAGATCGGCGGCCAGCTTGCGTTCAATGAGGGCGGTCAGAATCTGTTTTTCGGTGGCCGGGATCTCCCAAATCCGATCGGCTTCGGGGCAGAGGCGCTTGACATTTTGCCAGACAATGGGATGGCCCGGCTCCTCGGTAGCAACCACTACGGTTTGCGGGTCGAGCCAGCCACAGGGCAGAAAGCGCACCGGCACCAGATCGATAGGCTCGATCAGCCAAGGCAGCTCTAGGTCGAGGGGATGCTCGAGCAACCAGCTCCTCAGCTTGGGCCGATCCAAGATCTGACAGCAGAGGCGAGCAAACTGACGGGGGTGCATGGCCCGCAAGCTCCAGAGGGCCCGCGGCAGGGAACAAGCAGCTTGTTTTTGATAGCGATAAGCCTTTGCCAACTGCTCCTGGGTTAGACAGCCTGTGCGCACCAACCAGTATTCGATCAGCGTTAACATAAGCTCAAAATCAGGTTAATTCTAGGCGAACTTAGGTTCTCGCTTGGCTTAAGAGGGGGTTGGCGGCTCAGGTCGCCGGGCCAAACGTCGATAGGTGTCCCATGCCCCCACAGCCAGCAGGATGGCCAGCAAAAGCACCAGCCAAAAGCGGTACTGCCACAAAAGGAGCTGCCAGTTGAGGCGACCGCGGTAGCGCACTCGATAGCCCGACGGGGTGAGATCCCAGCTCTGTACTTGGGTGAGATCGGGGGCAGCGGCATAAGCGGTGACCACATTCCCCTGCAACTGGCTGGCCAGACGGGTGCGCGGATCGGCCAGGGATCGGCTCAAGCGCTCTGCCAAAACCGGGTCAGATCCCCACCAGGAAAGCCAAAGGTTCGGCTTACCTTTCAGGAGAAAGTACTGCAAAAGGCCGAGGTTTTCTTGAGGCTGAGCGGCCAAGGCCACCTGCTGGTTGAGGGGATTGATGATTTCAAACTGGGATCCCAGCCGGATGGGGCTATTAAGCTCCACCTGATCTGGCCCAGCCACGATCACCTGCCAGGCAAAGTTCCCCGTCTCCAGGTTGGCTTCCTCTTTGGGCAAAACCTCAAGGGTGGGCAGCAGGGGTCGGGCAGCCAGCCGGCTGAGGGCACCGACCAGGTAGGCGGCAGCCGGCAGCAGTTGGGGATCCCCCACCCACACTTGGCCGGATCCTCGAAGCACCGCCGGGATCTCCTGCAGCTCGCCAGTGGGGGCTTGGTAGCCGCTCCAGAGAAGGCCAGAGCTATCGGAACGCACTTGCAAAGTCAGCGGGGTCAGGGATCCCTGGCAATTACCGGGGCTGGCGCCATAGTCAAAGCGGAGCTCCAGTTGATTAAAGCGGCGCAGCAGGCGGGTGGGGAGGGGGATGGTCTCGTTGAGCTGGGTGCGGCCCGTTAGGTTGTAGGTGCGCAACAGAACGCCATTCAAGAACACGTAGCCGGTGAGGCGATCCCCCACTCGGCCATCCACCGGGTTCATAATGACGTCTAGTTGCGCCGCCAGATCCCGCGGCCGCCCCCCCAATTGGGACAGGTTGAAGTTGAAGACCAAAGACTGGCTGCCAAACCCCCGCAGCAGCGGATCCACAATACCCAACTCCCGCAAGCTAAGGCGGTTGGCCCTGGCCGAGGTTTCCAGCTCCGGCACTGCAGCCACCTGGATCCCTCGGCTGACCAGCCCTGCTCGCTTCCACTCTTCATACAAAGCTCGAATGGCCTCTGGGCGAGCCGCCACCCGCAGTCGGGATCCCTCTGGGGTAATTTGATGCTGCAAGTGGGGGGTGAAATTGGCCGGCTCTAAGATCACCTGTGCCCCCTGCTTCGGACGGTTGCTCCACAGGATGGGCGTTTGCGGAAACAGGTGAGAAAGGAGGCTGTACAGCCACAGAGCTGCTTCCGCCGTCTCAGAGGAAGGATTGGCCGGCACTACCAAAGTAACCTGAGGATACAGCCGGCCCAGAAAACCGGCCACCGTGGCATCAGGAACGAGGGGCGCCAGCTCAAAGAAACTGTCCCGCCCTACCGTCAGCAGCAAATTGCCGGTATTCAAGTCGGCGCAAATATCGTCGCTGATGCTCAGGAAAGGCTGCACCGACAAGGTGATAAAGCGCTCGCCAGCGGCCAAGCTGGGGATGGGCACTCGCACCACCGGCTCCTGCCGCAGGTCCCGCACCAGAAAAAGGCCCATTAGCTCCTCGTTGATCAGCACCCGCACCGTGGACGTGGGCTTGAGCACCGGCGAGGGATCCAGGCGCAACTGCACAAAGCTGGCCTCAGGGTCAACACCGTTCAGGGGGGCAGGGATCCCGATATCTAGACGCGGGTTAGCTCCTTGCAGCAGCACCGAGCGGTCGTAGCCCAGCCTTTGCAGAGAAATGACTTCCGCTGCGTGGACAGCCGTCGGCCCGCAACACCAAAGCAAACCGGCAACCCACAAAGCCCACTGCCTTGCCTTCTGCGTCACCTTGACCCCCTCTTGCTTATCCCTCACTTGTCTAGTGCAGGCAAGCCCCTTGGCCTACCTGACCCAGGTTTGCCCGACATGCAGAAATCTGTAAGCTTTCGGGGTCTGTACGCACAAATCGTGGATTCGGATGCCCAGGGGATCCCTCTACTGGCGGGCGTAGTCGTCCTCAAAGCGCACGATGTCGTCTTCCCCGAGGTATTCCCCGTTTTGCACCTCGATCAACACCAAGGGAAGGGTGCCGGGGTTTTCCAGGCGGTGCTTGGTGCAGGGGGGAATGTAAGTGGACTCGTTGGAGCTCAGCAGCATCACCTCTTCTCCACGGGTCACTTTCGCTGTGCCCCTGACCACGATCCAGTGCTCGCTGCGGTGGTAGTGCATCTGCAGGCTGAGCCGATGGCCGGGCTTGACCTCGATGCGCTTGATCTTGTACATCGGGCCTTCATCCAAAACCCAGAAGGATCCCCAAGGACGGGTTTCTGCTTGAGAGGGTACCAGCTCAAGCGCTGGAACTGCTGCATCATTCACGCCCCGCACAGCCTGCAACATAAGATCATGTCCTTGCAAAGTCGTCCCCATCCTCTCTCAGAATCCGAGAACCCCTCATCGACAATCTGGCTGAATTGGCCTACGCCAAAACTCGTAGAAAAAGACTCTCAAGACAGGGAATGCTAGTCTATCCCTGTGTCCAGTGCCTAGACACGTCAGCCCATCCCCATACTTTTTCTGAAACTTGTTCTCATCAGACAACTCTTAAGGCTTGATTCGCTGTTGAATGAGTTGCCTTCTAACTTCTTGAAGTCGTTAAAGCAACCCATGTTTCTCACCAAGCTCAGGGCTTTCTTGCGGCTCTTCGCGTCTACCGGGATCCCGTTTCTGCTGCTGGCCATTCTTCTTTGGGGTCTGAAGGAGGGCTGGGGCTGGGTGAGCTTGGAGATGCAGTTTCTCGGCTACAAGGGATCCGTGGCGGCCTTGGGGCCGGATCCGCGCCTGCCCATTGTGGGCACCACCTTTCCTCCCTTGCTGGTGCTGGCTACGGCCATTCTGGGACAATCCCCGCTGTTGTTGCAGACTGTCTTCGGCTCTCTGGTGCTGGGCTGGGTGTGGCGGCAGTTACGCCGTTTGCCGGTGGAGGTGGGATGGTGCTGGCTGTGGGGTTTGTTGATGGTGGTGCAGCCGACTTTGATCTTGATGCTGCTGCGCAGCCCTGTTTGGACAGCCACAGCAGGGTTGGTGGGGGTGAACATGGCCCTGCTGTTTCCCTTGAGTAAAGAGGAGCAGGCCAGGGCAGAGACTGGGGCGGATCCTGGCGAGCTGCCCGTTGCGCTGCGGCTGCTGCTCATTGGGCTGGCGCTGGGGCCCCTGATGGTGCTGCGTTGGGAAAGTGGGTGGCTGCTGCCCTGGGTGGCAGGGATGCTGCTGTTGGCTTTTCGCAAACAGTCCTGGGGTTTCCGGCTGACGGCGGTGCTGGTGGCGGGGTTTATCAGCCTGACCCTGATGTTGAGCTGGGTGTATGCTGTCTCTTATACCCCTCTCCGC
>NZ_JANSIH010000296.1:0-22275 GCF_047462075.1 Synechococcus sp. R55.2 | reverse complement strand
CAGTAACTTCACCGGCAAAAATGTGGACGTGGCGAGTGGTGCATTTCAGCATTGCAATGGCTCCGATCCGGATCTAACCTGCTAAACAGCGTATCATTACCTAGCGCTTGTGGGGGATCCGCTATTTGCCCTCGGCTTACTTCGGCCCAAGCTTTTTCTATGCCCGCTGCTATTCCCCTACTGGAGCGCCTGCACATTGAGGTGAGCAAGTTCCCACAGCGGCCTATCGCGACAGCGTTGCGGTTCCCCTGCCCATAGCAACAACGTGACTTTCTTGTAGGGGGCTCACGCATTGGGAGGAAGTTCCAAGGCCAGCGGCCCCAGCAAGCCCTTGCGGTAGTCGTTGAGAACTTGCCGTGCTGCCCGTTGAGGATCCCCTTGATACCGCCGCTCGGCCAACTCCTGCACTGCAGCACCACCGGGAGGGATCGGATCCGGCCAACCGTAGCGCCTTTGTAGGAGAGATCGGGCTTGGGGCTGCACCCTCAGCACGTGATCCAAAAAGTAGGCCGCCACCCGTTCGGGATCGTAGGCCGCTTCGCCGATGTCATCGCAGATGGCCAACAGAGAAGCCGCCTGTTGATCCGGCAGAGAGGGCGGTAGGATGCCCGGCGAGTCCAACAGATCCAACTCTCCCCCCAGCCGCACCCACCGCAGTTGCCGCGTCACTCCAGGACGTGCTGCGCTCTCGGCTGCCCGCCGCCCCAAAAGCCGATTCAGCAGAGCAGATTTGCCCACATTGGGAAAGCCCACCACCACCGCCCGAACGGCCCGCGGTCGCATGCCCCGCTGTTGACGCCGCGTGTTGACCGATTGCCCCAAGTGCAAGACCGCCTGCTTGAGGCGATTCACCCCTTCTCCTGAGCGGCCATTGGTGGGATAGACAGGGATCCCTTGCCGTAAAAAATACTCCTGCCAAGCTTTCAGATCCCTGGCCTCAATGCAGTCCACCCTGTTCAGAGCCAAAAGACGAGGTTTTTCCCCCAGCCACCGGCCCAGCTCAGGATGACGGCTGGCCGAAGGGATCCGCGCATCCAACACCTCGATGACCGCATCCACTCGCTGCAACTCTTCCCGCAACTGGCCGATCGCCTTGGCAATGTGGCCGGGATACCACTGGATGGCCGGAGAACTCATGCCGCCAGAATCCTAGAAGTGGACAGCAGAAATCAGCAGTGGGATCCAATCTAGCCCGATTCCCCAAAAGAGGCTCAACCTGCCCACCGAGGTAGCCAATAATACAATGTGGACGCGGCTGGGATCTTTATTTCATGGACAAGCTAATGTTAAGGCGTGTAACAGAGGGAAGGTTATGGTCAAGCGCGTGCGGTTGGATCCCATTGCCCAAGTGTCTGAAATCGCCACCAACAGCAATTTGCTCTCGGTACTGTTGCAGGAAGAGCTGAATGTGTTGAAAGAGTGCGGCGGGCGCGGCCTCTGTGCCACCTGCCATGTGTACGTTAAGGAAGGGATGGAGTCTTTGTCTCCGGTGAGCAAGCGGGAGCAGCGCACCCTGGAGGCGATCACCACCTGCAAGCCCAACTCCCGCCTGGCCTGCCAAGCGCGCGTGCTGGGGGAAGGGGTGGTGGTGGAATTGCCTGCCGGGATGTACATCAATGCTTTTCAGGATATCGAGGCGTTGATCGGTCGGCGGGCCGAACAGCCGCTTTTGCACCCTGTAACCGGCGCCATTTTGGTGCAGGAGGGTAAGCTGATCACCCGCTCGGTGCTGGAATCGGTGAAAGGGCTGGATCTGGATATCCAAGAAGCGTTGGCTCGGAGCAGCCAGGAGTTTTGAAATTGTGATCGCGACAGCGGGCCGGAGTCCTTTCCCATCCTTTAGGCCAGTTTGAGCCACTTGGCCACCCCATCTATACAGAGAGCATTCTTGGGCCTTGGGCACTCCATCATGACAAGGCATTTTCCTTCCTAATGATGAGCTGATGATGAGATGAGTACCCCTATGCCCCCTGTGTTTCTTGGGATCGATCTGGGCACTTCTGGGATGCGGGTGGTGGCCCTCTCAGAACAAGGAGAGGTGGTGGCCAAAAGCGAGCGCCGGTGGGATCCCCCAGAGACCAATCCAGGCCGCTGGTTGCGAACCCTGAAAGCCCTTCTGGGACAACTAACCGCGCAACTGGGGGATCGGTATTCCATTGCCGCTCTGAGTGCGTGCAGCACTTCCGGCACCATTCTGCCGGTGGATGGTCGAGGCATGCCGTTGGAACAGGCGTGGCTGTATTCTGACCCACGGGGCCAGGCTCAGGCCAAGCAATTGGGGATCCCTGCCAGTTGGGGTCTCAGCCGTTGGCTGTGGTGGGCGGAAGCCCATCCTGATCAGTATCGAGACAGCTACCTGGCCCATCCGGCGGACTTTTTGCTGAGCCAACTGGGGGGGCGCAAGCTGGTTACCGATCACACCCACGCCCTCAAAAGTGGCTTTGACCTGGAGACCTACACCTGGCCTCAGGAGTGGTTGGCGCGGCAGGGCCTTGATCCTAAGCATTTCCCCGAGGTGGTGTCGCCGGGAACGGTTTTGGGAACGGTGCGAGCAGACTGGGGATTGGGGCCGGAAGTGCTGATCGCGGCAGGGATCACGGATGGCTGTGCCGGGCAATTGGCAGCAGGGGCCACCCGCTTAGGTCAGGTTTCCACCAGCTTGGGCACAACCCTCATTTTCAAGGCCAACAGTCCGGATCCCATACAAACCCCAAGCATCTATTCCCATTTGCACCCGGACTGTGCTCCACACCACTGTCGCGAACGAACGGTTTGGTGGCCGGGAGCGGCTTCCTTTTGTGGAGGCGGAGTTTTGCCCCATTACTTCCCTGGCGGCAACTTGCAAGTGCTGGATCAGCAAGCCCAGGCTTATCTGCCCACTGGGCTGGTCAGCTATCCCCTTTGTCAGCCGGGAGAACGTTTTCCCATTGTCGATCCCCGGTTTGCCGGGTTCTTGCCGGAGGCAGAAGAGGGATCCCCCCGTTTTTATGCTGCGTTGTTAGAGGGGGTAGCCATGGTCGAGCGGCTGGGGCTGGAAACGTTGGCGGCTCAAGGGATCCCGGTGTCAGAACAGAGTCCGATGTTCACCACCGGCGGAGGCAGCAAAAGCCCTCTTTGGTTGCGCCTGCGCGCCAGTATCCTTGCCCGTCCCTTGGCCGTGGTGAAACACCCAGAGCCGGCTGTGGGGGCAGCCATCTTGGCTGCTTCTGCCTATTGGTGCTGCTCTGTCCAACAGGCTGCCGATCGATTGGTGCAGGTGGAACGCTATGTTCAACCAGATCCAGAATGGGCGAAGTCTTACGCAGAGATCTACTCAGCCTTTCACAGCCGCCTGAGCAACCTGCTTTGACATGCTCCCTGCCCCACCAGCTTGCTTCCCCGTAGCGCTGGGGTTCTTGCTACGGTCATTTCAACAGTCATTTCGATCCAAACTAGGACACTACGCCCACCTAAAACATGGGCTGCGTCGTCGCATCGTCGCATCAGCGTTGCGGAGCAATCATGCACGAGGTCAGGAAGCTTTTCTCCGTAGCTCGGGCGTCTCACCCTAAGCTGAAAGACTATAGATCAAGGCACTTCTCAACTGCTCCGCGGTGCCGTCCAAACGCTTCACGCCGCTTCCGCGACCATCCCTAGGAAAGGGAGAGAGGAGCCAGGAAGCCATGCAGCGGAACAGTCTCATTCCTCCTTGAATGACTGTAGGTTTTTCCCTCTGAGACAGCGATGATGATCTCCCCAGTTGTTCGGGCTGCACTCTGCTCTTGCAAACGACTGATATTCATAGTTCATAGGGGATGTTGCATCAGCCAGAAGCCGGCGAAGGACTGGGCCTTGAAATCGGTTTGAATGGCGAGAAAGTGGATCCCTTGGGCCTGCTGCTGGCGCTGGGCAAAGACTTCTGCCTCTGTTCGCAGTTTTTCATCTCTCAGTTGCGCAAATAGGTAGCAATCGTTGAGGCCTGCCTCGAACAGGAGCCGTCCGTCTGCCACACTCAAGTAAGCGGGCTCCATACCGCTCATCCAGGCCGCCATCGGTAAAGCCCGCTGGGAGGCGATCACCAAGCCGGGAATGAGGGTGCTCCGTACCGCTGGCGCGAATGGGTCGGGCGTCAAAGTGTCCCAGGCAACCGGAAAAAGCTCGCCAAATTCCATTGGCCAAGCGTCGGCTTCCCGCAGATCCTCAGCTCGCAAGGTAACGAAAGCCCAGCGTTCTCCCTGCAACTTGTCCGGCAGACGGATAGGATCCGGCGGATCGGGATCCACAGGAGGTTCGGGGCTGTAGGTGAACTGAGTCTCTTGGGGGTAAACCCGCTCTGCCCGTTCTCGCATCCAGGCTTTGAGGGTGTAAACGCGACGACTGGGCAGCATCGGGATCCCAACCGCATCGCAGGCCCGTTGCAGGATGGAACTCATGCGGGCTCGAAACACACGAATGGCCGAGGGAGGCTGTGGGGCAGCTTCCAGGTAGCTCCGCAACTGTCGTGCCACCCAGGTGCTGTTCACCTCTTGGTTGCTGCAATACTGCGCTTGGCGAAACTGGCCGGTGGGATCGCACACCAACAGCTCCCAAACCCGTCGGTTCTGCTCATCCCGCAGGGGGACGGCGTTGAAATCCATCTGCCAGATAGGGCAGCGCGCAGGGCCAGAACGCAGGGGTTGAGTGGCCAAAGGATCCCTCCTATCGCGCTACGTGCCACTTGAGCGGGCCGGGGATCGTTCGCGTGAGCGGTGGGAAGCACTGTCCCCGACCAAGGCCAACTCCCGCTCCCCAAAAATGGCGGAAGCGTGGCGGTAGTACTTAAACTCCAGCAGGTTGTAGAAGGGATCCTGCAAAAAGAAGGTGCCGTGTTCCAAAGGGGTGTCAACAAAGCGCCAACGCGGCTCCTGATAAAAGGGCAAGGCCCGCGCCAAGGCACGGTCGGCCAGCGCCTGCCAATCCCCTTGGGTAGGGAAGATCAGGCCAAAATGACGAGGGTAGATGCCCCGCTGGGGCGTCAGCTCTTCGTGGGTGAGGTGGGCCACCAGTTGATGGCCATACAGGTTAAAGATGACGGCAGCAGGGGTTTCTCGACCGATTTCACAGCCCAAGCCATCGCCGTAGTAGGCTTTGGCCAAGGCAATATCGGCAACCGGAAAGGCCAGATGAAAGCGGATAGTCTCCATCAACGTTCTCCTAGAAAGCTGCCAAAAGTGCCCCACCAGCCAACTTCAAACCGGCACCTCAGGACATGCGGCTTTTCCCCTTGGCCAGTGGGATCCCTGCTCTTCATCTAAGGTAGGCAATTGTGACATCCTCCCGACGCTCACCCTAGCGGGCGGAGCGCGGGCTTCCTAACCTCACGATTAGGCATTCCTGCCCCACGCCACTGACCTAGGTTCAAAACCCCCGGCAGACCGACTTGGCAGGCGGTTTCCGTTCCCCAGAGTCCCTGGGTACTACACCTTTCCAGTCCACGACGCAGAATCATCTCTGCCGACCCATGGTCGCGATGCGTTCGATACCCACACTCAGGGCAATGATGCTCTCTGATGCTCAGTGCTTTGCTAACCGTAGCAAGGCACCTTGGACAAGTTTGGCTGGTACCGTTGGGGTCAACCTGGGCAAAGTACACCCCTCGTTTCCAGCACACCCACGCCAACAGAGACAAAAACTGCCCAAAGGCGGCATCGACACAATCCTTGCCCAACATTCCTCGGGCTAAACGTTTAGCGTTGAGGTCTTCGGCAAAGATGCTCTGCCCTTGGTCGCACAACCGGTGAGCAACCTTGAAATGGAAATCTCGACGGCGGTTCGCAATACGATGGTGCGCTCTGGCAACTTTGAGCTGTGCCTTTTCCCAGTTCCGAGACCCCTTCTGTTTGCGGGCCGCTCTGCGTTGCAGCACTTTCAGCTTGCTTTGCAGCGACCTAAAAAACTTAGGGCGCTCGAAAAAACTGCCGTCCGAAACCGTCAAGAATCGTTCCAATCCCAGGTCAATGCCAATTGCCCGCCCCTGAACCGGGATATCAGGAACCGATATACTCGATTCTAGGGTTACGACGACATACCACTGTGTTCCTCGCACCTTGGACAATACCCTCACCTGCTTCACCGTAAACCCCTCCGGGATAGGACGATGCAGGTGGATAGCCACTTTCCCTATCTTGGGTAGCCGGATGGTCTGACCTGCAATAGGGTTGCTCTTGAATTGGGGAAACACGAAGGACTTGAATTGACCTTTCTTCTTGAAACGAGGAAAGCCATACCCCCGCTTCCGAAACGCCTCCCAAGTATCGTGCAGCCTACGAAGCGTGGTTTGCAGAACCTGAGAGTGTACCTTAGCCAAATGCGGAAATTGTTTCTTTGCTTTAGGCAGGTCGTTTTGCTGACGGTGATAAGAGGGAAAGGGCTCGTCGGCAGGGATGATGTATTCCTTTTCCAAGGAGCAGCGGTCTATAGGACACCGACGGGCGGCAATCCAGTCTTTGAGTTGCCGCAGGGCATAGTTATAGACGCCCCTGCAGGTTTCCAGCCACTCCAGCAGTTCAGCCTGCTGTGTGGCATTGGGATAGATGCGGTAAGTGTAGCTTATCGTCAGCATGGTTATACTCTACCCCGGGTCAGTCCGAGTGGTAAACGCTGGCTGGCATTCAAATGCGGGGAGTCCATGTAGCTCCCCGCACCCCTCGAAAGTTAAAGCTACAAGGTGGGATCCCTTCTCAAGCCCGAGATAGACTGTACGCCTTTGCGCAGGAGTGCCAACTGCTCGGATGCTATAACACTAGCTAGTGTGTTACCCGCGTGGCCGAGTCTGCAACAGACAACTCGGTGTGTTGAGAGCGTTGAAGACGCAAGAGGGCGATCTTGGCCATGACCAGCATCTGGATTGAGCAGCGCCGCCGCGAGGATGAATCTCGCAACTTTTTTTGGATGGTGGCGCTATCGCTGCTGCTGCATGTGCTGGTGCTGCTGGGATTGCTCCACTTGGGGCGGCTTTGGCTCATTCGCGAGCCGGAACAGGAGGCCATCGAGTTTATCCTTCTGGATCCAGAAGATCTACAGCCCCCAGAGGAAGCGGAGCTGGTTTCAGAAGTCGATTCCCGCGATGGGGGTGAGCGGGTAGAAGCCCCTCCGTCTCAAGGCAGTCCACCTCAATCTCAGGCCGCCCCTCCCCAGGAGGCCCCTCCGCCGCCGCCGCCAAGACCCCAACCACCGCCACCACAGCAGCCTGCCCCTGTTCCACCACCACCTGCCCCGGCTACAGTTGCTCTGGCAACCCCAACTCCAACCCCTCCACCCACGCCCACACCTACCCCAACCCCCGCTCCCCCTCAGCCCACCGCGACCCCGACTGCGGCACCGCCCCCTCCCACGCCTGTCCCCAGACCTACTCCGACCCAAACTCCACCGCCTGTGGCGGCTGCTCCCTCCCCAAGGCCCACTCCCCCGCCGACTGCGGAGCCCTTGCCCATACAGCCAAGCGAGCGGGTTTCGGATCCCAGCCAATTGGCTCCCGTTCCGCCCGCTCCGCAACCGGTGACAGAGGTTCTTCCCGCCCAGCGGCCCTCTGACTCTTCCCAGTTGGGGCCTCCGGTCAGTGCCTCTGCTCCCAGCAATGGAGCCGGGATCCAGGGCAGTGGAGCTAGTGGATTGGCCAACCCCACCCAATCCGCTCCCAATCCCCCCAGTGTGGCAGCGCGGGCCGATGTGGATTGGGGCCCCTGGCTGGCCGCTTTGCAGCGGAAAGTGGAGCAAAATTGGATCCCTGGACAGACCGGCACCTCGCGTCGCACGGTGGTGATTTTTACGGTGGGTCGAGCTGGCGATCTGCAGAGCATTCGCCTGGGGCGCACGTCTGGCAGCCAACAAACCGATGATGCGGCGCTGACGGCTATCCAGAGGGCAGCCCCCTTCCTGCCCCTGCCTGAGGCTTATGAGGGCAACTCGGTGACGATTAATTTCACCTTTGATATCAACGTGCTGGGCCAGTTGACTGTAGGGGGATCCGCCAACTGAGGAGGGGATCCCTGCGAAACCCAAAAGACGGCGGCCTGGCAAGAGCCTACAGGGATCCCACAGGAGTTGGGGTGGCGGGCCCAGAGGCAACGCGGCTTATGCGACGCAAGCCCGGCAAGCCGGCATCCACCACCACCACACTGCCATCCGGTAAGACTGCCAAGCCGGCAGGTTGATCGAACCGGGCCACCGAGGTGGGGCCATCCTGCCAGCCGGGCTGATTCTGTCCGGCCAAGGTGGAAACTTGTCCCCCAGGCTGAAGACGACGAATGCGATGGTTATCTCGGTCGGCCACCCAGAGGTTGCCTGCCGCATCGAAGGCCAGCCCCCCCAGGGTTTGAAAACGGGCCTCTGCCAGGGGGCCATCCCGATAGCCTGGCTCTGCCCCGGAGAGGGTGGTCACTCGTCCGCCAGCAGAGAGCCGGCGCAGGCGATGTCCATCGGCAATCCAGAGGTTCCCCTCCTTATCCACCGCCAGAGCCGTGGGCTGCAGGAGCTGGGCCTGTTCTGCTGGGCCGTCGGCGAATCCCGGCTGGCCCGTGCCGGCAACGGTGGTCACCTCACCGGCAGGGGTGATGCGGCGGATGCGGCGATTGGCGCGGTCGGCAACGTAGAGGCTGCCATCTGAACCCAAAGCCAGCCCCGATGGCTCACGGAACTGAGCCCGGTCAAGCTCCCCATCTCGGTATCCGGCTATACAAGTGCCGGCAAAGGTGCTCACCTGCCGTTGCAGGTTGATATAGCGCAGGCAATGGTTGCCGCTGTCGGCCACCCACAATCCCCCCTTGGGATCCCAGAGCAGCCCCTGTGGGGAGTCAAACTGAGCTTGATTGGCTGCTCCGTCGCGGCGGCCTGCTTGGCCTGTGCCGGCCCAAACTTCCAATTCCCCCTCTGGAGACAGCCGGAAGATGCGGTGCTGGGCTCTATCGGCTAAATAGAAGGCTCCTTCAGGATCCACAGCAATGCCGCTGATTTGCTGCAGGTAGATCCTGGACTCGGTGCCGGTGTTATCAGGGGCGTTGCCGACAGGATCTGCCGCGGGCGAGGTGCGGCCATCCAGCAAAGTTTCCACCACCCAGGCCGATGCTGCCGGAGCAGTGGGGGTGGGAGAGGGGCTGGGGGAAGGAGTAGCGGCAGGCCAATCGTAGACCAGAGTGCCCAACCCTTGCCCGGAAGCATCCGCAACAGCAACCCAAACTGAGCCGGAAAGAGAAGAAGGCGGCATCACCACCAAACGGTCACCGCTGCGGGAGCGAATTTCCCCCCTCAGGATGCGCTCGGGATTGGCTGCTGCAGCAAAGAGAACTGTTTCCACCCGCTCCAAATTTTCCCCTGAGAGCAGCAACGGCTGGCCAAGGGTGGGCGCTGCCGAGCTGGTGTGCAGCAGCGGTACCCCCACCTCAGAGAGCACCAACATAGAAAGGCGGCGCTGGCGCTCTGTGTCTTGGGGAGGACGATTGACACTGCCAGAACTCCCAGAGCGGGCAGAAAGGGTCAGGGATCCCTTCCCCTGCGCCAGAGTGGTGGATCCCCGATAGGCGATGGCGCTGAGCTCCGCTTCCCCGGCGGGAGGATTGGTGAAGGTGAAAGTGGCCGGTTGCCCCGGGCGCAGAGGGGCAGTGGCGGTTTGGCGATAGGTGCCCAGGGTAATGCTCAGGTCGATCCCTTCCACCCCCGGCCAGGTGGGAGTGCGAGCCAGCCAGCGATCCACCTCTGAGGCCGGTAGCTGGGCCACCAGATCGGATCCCTGTTCCTGGAGCAGCAGAACGATGCGGTTGCTGGGCACCGACAAGCCGGACTGGCGGGCTTGCTCGAAAGTCAGAGAAAGCGGGGAGGGAGGGAGAGGAGTTGGAGTTAAAACCGGCTGTAGGGCCGCAGGGGGAAGAACGCTGGGAGACAGACTAGAAGAAGGAAACTCGCCACAGCCCGAGAGAGCCAGCACCAAGGCACTCAGCGCAGGCCAAGATAGCGGTCTCAGGGAAACCCGTCGTGGCATGATGCAGCTCATCCCCTCCCACAAACTGGGAAATGGCGGAAACCCAAACCCCCACGCTTACCTTCATCAGCGTACAAACCGGCGAGAATTGCCCAGCACCCTCTCTGCCGCAGGAGCCACCTCGACCAATGCCTTGGCCCCTGAACCGCATTCCTATTCATGACCAACCATCCTCACCCGCAGGTGAGTCGCACTCCTCACTCCATCTATCCTTACTCAAATCCCCACCGAAAGACCAGATAGCAGTTTCAGCGGCCAGGAAATCATCCAGGCCATAGCGGTAGCGCTGTAAGTCGATGCTGCCCGCGTTCGCCCGGTTCGGCTATAGAGTGGGGACAGGCCACTCTCGCGGATGAATCAAGTAGACGGTACCCCCGGAGTGCTCCAGCCACAACGACTCTAGCTGTTCGCGGCGGTAGGTACGGCGAACCTCTTCGTTGGTTTTGGCCGCCGGATCGTGGACGATGGGATCCCCGTGGCTATCAAATCCCACCAGCACCGCCAAATGACCCTTGCTTTTGGGGATCGGCGCCCCTTCCAGTTCTCCCTCGCCCCAGGCATAGCTGAGGACCACCGGAACCCCTGCCGCGATCCAGGCTTCTGCTTGGGCCAAGCTCTCCAGCCGCGCCACCACGCCGGACAAACCTTGCTCGGCAGCATGGGCGACGTTGAAAGCCCAGTTGCCATGGCCCTGGTAAACCCGGTCATACACACCGGCCACTGCTGCGCGCACCAACACCTCACAGGGGCGGGGATCCTGCTGCCAGTAGGCCAGCACCATGGCCAGGGAGGTGGGGCTACACCAGACTTCTCCCCCATCGGGGTACACCATCTGGGAGCACAAAGGCAGATCCAAGACTTTGCCCCAGCGGCTGGGATCCCCAGGGGATAGGCGGCTGGGCTTGACCGGCTCGTTGGAAATGGCAACCGCCACCTGATCCACAAAGGCAGAACGGCCAGGGTCTTGGGTGAACAGGCGCACCCTGACCTGGAAGGCTTCAGCCCCGTTGAGCGTATCGTTGAGCACCAGCAGATCCGTGTACAGGTTGCCATCCTCATCCCCTTGTCCCCGCACCGAGTGGCTGGCCAGAGTCATGGGATCTGCAGCCCATACCCCGCCGTGATACCACTTTGTCCAGCGGTCTGAAAGCTTCGCCCGGATCCACAGTTCCAGCCAGGTGCCGGGGGGCGTGGTGGCATTCCAGGAAGCGATTGCCCCGACCATAGGGAAGCTGGTGGGGACTGCTGGGCTGGTGGCTTCTCCCACCCAGTAGGGGCCAAGGGGATAGAAAGGGCGCCCCCGATCGCGTAAGCGGGACGGAGTCCTTAGCGCCACCTCAGGCTCTTCAAGGCTGACTTCTTGCCGCAAACCCTCTGGATCCAAGACCAATTGCCCTCGGGCGTTCAGGCGGATCCCTTGGGTTGACCAGTGCTGAAACCCCTGAGCTTCTCCTGCCCGCCAGCGCTGAAACCCGGTGCGATAGGTGGAGTGGGTCTGGGCTTGCATCGTCAAGAGTCCTGGAGAAGTTGGGACAGGCTGGGCCAACGTGGGCAACCCGAGCAAGAGCAGCACAACCCCGCTGACCAACCCAGACAGCCCTTGCCGATAGCCCGTGCCTTCTGCGAGCATTGTCCGCCTGCCCCCACTAATAGCGCGACACCGCCGGATGTCCACCAATGTACCAGCGCCACGGGATCTCAGCCCCCTGAGTGATACCGATGCGGGTGGTCTGGACAATAGGCAACTGCGTTTGCCAAGAGGGGGATCCCTCTAGCCAAAAGCCTTCTTGGTCGACATCCACCTGCCCCAGCCGCCAACCGTTGTGGGATCCATCGATGCGCAGGGCTTGACAGAGCAGGCCCGGCCCTGCGGCCACCCGCGCCGGCTTGTTCTGTTTGTTGGCCGGGATCCAGTCTGGCAGGCGATCCAACTGAGCTGCCCGGATCAGAACCGCCGCCGGGATCCCTTCTGGCTCGGTAACGATATTTAGACAGTGGTAGAGGCCGTAGATGCGATAGATGTAGAGATGCCCTGGCGGGCCAAACATGACCTGGTTGCGTTGGGTCTTGCGGCGGTAGGCATGGCAGGCCGGATCCCCAGCCGTGTAGGCCTCCGTCTCTACGATCTGGGCCCGCACCTGCAGCCCATCGGCAAATTGCCGCACCAGAACCATGCCCAGCAAGGCAGGTGCCACCAGCGGGGCCGGCTGGCTCAACCACTCCACAGCGTCCACGGCAGGCTTGGCAGCCCTCAGCCCCCAGCAACGGCAGGGACGATGCTCACCTCATCCCCATCTTGCAGAGGGGTGTCACATCCCTTGAGGAAGCGAATGTCTTCGCTGTTCACATAAAAGTTGACGAAGCGGCGCAATTCCCCCTTCTCATCGCACAGCCGCGCCTTAATCCCCGGACAGCGTTGTTCCAAAGCATCCAACAATTCGCGGATGGTGGATCCCTCGCAATTCACCACCCCCTGATCCTGGGTGAGCGCCCGCAGCGTGTTGGGAATCAGCACCTTGACTGCCATAGCCCAATGCCTCGTCCATTAACCAACATCAAAAAACTAGGGTAGCAGCACCCCATCGATGCCGTGAATCACGCCGTTGGAAACGGGAATATCCGCCAGGTTCACGTTAGCCCCGTTGACCCGGATGCTGCCATCGGATCCCACCTGCACCTGCAGCGGCAGCCCTGCCAAGGTGGTGAGAGTAGCCGACTGGCCCGGTTGCAAATCAAACGAGGTAATCCGCCCCGGCACCACATGATACGTGAGAATGCGGGTGAGCTGAGCCCGGTTGGCCGGCTGCAACAGCGTCTCCACTGTACCCGGCGGCAGTTGCCCAAAGGCCACATCGGAAGGGGCAAAGACCGTGAACGGCCCCGGCCCTGCCAACGCCGTATTCAGGCCCGTCGCCCGCAAAGCTGCCGCCAGCGTCGAGTAGCTGCTGGGCAAAGTTTCCAGCTCAACGGCAATGGTGTTTAGCCCTTGAGGCTGGGCCGCAGGAGCAAAGACAAGTGGGGCCACTACAGCCGCCAACGGGATCCAACGGCGAACAAGGCGCTGAACAGAAGGAAAGATAGGCATCGTGCAAAGCTCCTGAGCCAATAGGTCTACGCCAGGGATCTTAACAGTTCTTCATTAAGATCCTGTTAAGAGGCAGTGGAGAGGGTCTTCCCTGCAAACCGAGTTCATACTGATGCCTCTTGCCAGTCCAGCCGCTCTAGGGTGCGGGCGCGCTCCAAAGCCTGTTCAAAGCTCTCCAGCTTGGGCGAGATCACCAGAGGATGGCCTACGTGGGGTTGAACCGCCTCCTGGGTCTTCAGGCCGTTGCCGGTAATGTAGGCTACTGTAACCGCCTCCGGATCGATTTGACCGGATTCTGCCAGGTGTTTGAGCACGGCAATGGTGGTGCCGCCGGCAGTCTCGGTGAAGATGCCTTCGGTCTCGGCCAGGAGCTTAATGCCGGCGATGATCTCGGGATCCGTGGCCGTTGCGATCTGCCCACCGGTTCTGCGGGCAATGTCCAGGGCGTAGATCCCGTCGGCAGGGTTGCCGATGGCGATGGACTTGGCGATGGTATTGGGCTTAACCGGAGTGACAAAATCCCGTCCCTCGCGGAAGGCTTGGGCAATGGGCGAACATCCCTGCGCCTGGGCGCCGTGGAAGGTGACCGGCTTATCCGCCACCAGCCCCACCTTCACAAACTCCTGGAAGCCTTTGTAAACCTTGGTGTACAGGGATCCCGAGGCCAATGGGATCACCACCTGATCCGGCAGTTGCCAACCCAATTGCTCCGCCACCTCATAGGCCAGGGTTTTGGAGCCTTCTGAGTAGTAGGGGCGCAGGTTGATGTTGACAAAGCCCCAGCCGTAGCGATCCGCCACCTCGGCGCAGAGGCGATTCACCTGGTCGTAGTTGCCCTCTACAGCCATAACGGTGGGGTTGTAAATCAGGGATCCCAGCACCTTGCCCGCTTCTAAGTCCGCCGGGATGAAGATGGTGCAGTCCAGGCCGGCATGGGCGGCAATGGCAGCCGTGGAGTTGGCCAAGTTGCCCGTGCTGGCGCAAGAGACGGTGGTAAAGCCCAGCTCCTTGGCACGGGTCAGCGCCACCGACACCACCCGATCCTTGAAGCTGAGGGTGGGCATGTTGACGGCATCGTTCTTGATGTAAAGATTTTTCAATCCCAGCCGCCGACCCAGCCGCTCCGCTTTGATCAGAGGGGTCAGGCCCGTGCCCACATCAATGGGCTTCTCAGAAGTCACCGGCAGAAAAGGCCGATAGCGCCAGATGGAATGCGGCCCGGCCTGGATGCTCTGACGGCTAACCGTGCGCTTCAGCCAGTCGTAGTCATAAGCCACTTCGAGGGGGCCGAAACACAGCTCACAAACATGCTTGGCGACCGGCTCATACTCGGCGCCACACTCCCGACAGCGCAAACGGCTGAAGCCCACCTTGGAGCTGTGCAAGGCAGAGGCCAACGGGGAATCGGCAGGGCTGAGCGGGCGTTCGGAAAGAGTTTGGGACATGGGCAGCCTCAAGGTGAAGGAAAGGGTGGGCGCTGGATTGAACTTACCTATCGTTGGGGGGAATCTTATCACCCGCAATCTGCCGCGTCAACTAAACCCGACTAAAATAGTCTGGATTAGATCCGGTTGAGGATAATGGAATCGGTGCTTGGCTCTCTCAGGCGGGCTGTCTGGTGTTTGTATGAGCCGCAACATCCCTTGGGCGACTCTGCCCTTTCCTCTGGGATCCCCTGCTATCGGCAGCCTTGGGGGAGCTGATCCCAGCGCCCTGAGGTCTCTTCAACTCTTCAATCAGGTGACTTAGGCTGGGAACTGAGCCTCTACCCAACTTTATTTCCCAGGGCAACAGAAAACTTTCCCTACTGCTCTGCCTGCCTCAGGCCGGTCGCAAATAACCCTATCCGTTGCCGCCATCGCTAAGCTGGATAAGCGAGCTGAAATAACCTGAAAATTAAAAGACCGGGGATCCCGGCTATTCATTTTGGAATTGCCACCCTATGCTCAGAGTTGGACGGGACAGCATTGATTTTCTCGATCACTACGATGTGGTGGTGGTCGGCGGGGGGCACTCCGGCTGCGAGGCAGCGTTGGCAGCAGCGCGGCTGGGCTGCAACACCCTCATGCTGACATTGAATCTGGACAAGATCGCCTGGCAACCCTGTAACCCCGCCGTCGGCGGCCCGGCCAAATCGCAACTGGTACACGAAATCGATGCCCTCGGCGGCGAGATGGGCAAAATCACCGACCGCACCTATTTACAGAAGCGGGTGCTCAACCGCTCGCGGGGGCCGGCGGTGTGGGCGCTGCGGGCACAAACCGACAAACGGGAATATGCGCGGGTGATGCGCTCGGTGGTGGAAAACCAGCCCAACCTGACGATTCGCGAGGGCACCGTTACCGATTTGGTGCTGGGGCGCAACGATGAGATTGTCGGCGTGGTCACCCACTTTGGCACCATCTTCGGCTGCCGAGCGGTGATCCTGACCACCGGCACGTTTTTGGGGGGGCGCATCTGGATTGGTCGCCACTGGCAAGCTGCCGGACGGGCAGGGGAATTTGCCGTGGAAGGGCTGACCGACACCCTGCGCCAACTGGGCTTTGAAACGGGCCGGCTGAAAACCGGCACCCCCGCCCGCGTGGATCGGCGCAGCGTGGATTTTTCGGTCATGGAGCGGCAACCGGGGGATCCCGATGTGCGCTGGTTTAGCTTCGACCCCGAAGTGTGGGTGCCACGGGAGCAGATGGATTGCTACTTGACCCGCACCACCCCAGAGACCCACCGCATCATCCGGGAAAATCTCCACGAAACCCCTGTCTATGGCGGCTGGGTGGAGGCCAAAGGGCCCCGCTACTGCCCCAGCATCGAAGACAAGATTGTCCGCTTTGCCGACAAGGAAAGCCATCAGATTTTTATTGAGCCGGAAGGGCGGGATCTGCCGGAGCTCTACATCCAGGGGTTCTCCACCGGCATGCCGGAGAAAATCCAGATCCAGATGTTGCGCTCCCTGCCGGGTCTGGAAAAGTGTGTCATGCTGCGCCCCGCCTATGCGGTGGAATACGACTATCTGCCGGCCACCCAGCTCTACCCCACTCTGATGACCAAAAAAGTGCAGGGGCTGTTTTGCGCCGGCCAGATCAACGGCACCACCGGCTACGAAGAGGCGGCAGCTCAGGGGCTGATGGCCGGGATCAACGCTGCCCGCCTGGTTCAGGGCAAACCTCTGGTCATTCTGCCGCGGGAGTCCAGCTACATCGGCACCCTCATCGACGATCTCTGCACCAAAGAACTGCGGGAGCCCTACCGCATGCTCACCAGCCGCTCCGAATACCGCCTCATCCTGCGCTCCGACAATGCCGACCAACGGCTCACCCCCCTGGGGCGGGAATGGGGCTTGATCGATGACCGGCGCTGGGCCCTGTTCCAAGCCAAGCAAGCCCGTATCGCAGCCGAAATTCAACGGCTGGAAAGCCAACGGGTGAAGGCCCAAGACCCCGCCGGGATCCAACTAAGCCAACTGACGGGGCAGGGGATCAAGGGATCCGCCACCCTGGCCGAGATCTTGCGCCGCAACCAGATTCACTACTCCGATCTCCTGGAACTGGGGCTGGGGGATGCGGAGCTGGATCCCTTTGAGCAGGAGGCGGCAGAGATTGCCGTCAAATACAGCGGCTACATCCAGCGGCAGCAGAGCCAAATTGAGCAGGTGAGCAAGCAGTACCACCGCCCTCTGCCCCCCGATCTGGACTACCACTCCATCCCCACCCTCTCCAAAGAGTCGCGGGATAAGCTCTCGGCGGTGCGCCCGCTAACCGTGGGCCAGGCGGCCCGCATCGGCGGTGTCAACCCCGCCGACATCAACGCGCTGCTCATCTACCTTGAGGTGAGGCAACGTCAGAGGGCGGCGGATCCCGTCTGTTCTTCTCTGTGAGCTCCGCCCCCATCCATGTAGAGGGAAGGGATCCCTTCTAGGGGCATGCGCGAGGCTACCCCCAGCTCCAGCGGCGAGACCTCCCCCCGCAGCCAGTGGCAGAGCCCAGCTGCCCCAATCATGGCGGCATTGTCGGTGCAGAGGGCTAGAGGCGGGATCACCACCCGCAACCCCCTTTGCCGGGCTGCTTCTGTGAGGCGGGCCCTCAGCTCCCGATTGGCAGCTACCCCTCCCGTCAGCAGCAGCGTCGAGAGGCCCAGCGCCTCGGCGCAGGCCACTGCCTTTTCGGTGAGCACATGGGTCAGACAGGCCTGGAAGCTGGCGGCAATGTCGGCAATGGGCAACTCCTGGCCTTGCTGCTGCAACTGCTGGACTAGGCGCAACACCGCCGTTTTCAGGCCGCTGAAGCTTGTGTCGTAGGGATGCTCCACTTTGCCCTCGGGCAGGGGAAAGCGCTGCGGATCCCCCTGCTGAGCCCAGCGGTCAATCTGCGGTCCCCCCGGATAGCCCAGCCCCAGCAGCCGCGCCACTTTGTCAAACGCTTCGCCGGCAGCATCGTCGCGGGTGCGACCCACCGTCTGGTACTGCCCGTAGTCCTTCATCCAGATCAAGCTGGTGTGGCCCCCCGACACCAAAAGGCAGAGGCAGGGGGGGCGCAGATCGGGCTCGGCCAAAAAGCCGCTAAAGAGATGGCCCTCCAGATGGTGCACCCCGATCAGGGGCTTGTCGTGGAGCAAAGCCAAGGTCTTGGCCCCCATCAGCCCCACCAGCAGGGATCCCACCAGGCCCGGCGCACAAGTTACGGCAATGGCATCTACCTCGGCCACCTCCAATCCGGCCTGCTGCAGAGCAGCCTCTAGCACAAAGGGCAGAGTTTCCACATGCTGCCGTGAGGCCACCTCCGGCACCACGCCCCCGTAGGCCGCATGGAGGTCGATTTGGCTGGCCACCACCGAGCTGAGCTGCCGTGGGGCAAACCCCGGCCAGGCTGCATCCGCCGCCACCACAGCCACAGCCGTTTCGTCACAACTGGTTTCGATGGCAAGGACGCGGGGCATGGGAGAGCAGGCTGGGCAAAAGGGATAGGAGAGCTTTGGGATACTTGAGATACTTGAATTAAGAATTGTGTGAGCTAAAACCCGGGATCCGTCGGGGCGAGGCGCTCAGGAGTATGATACTAACCGTTTAGTGCCTGTTTCTGCACTTAGCATCCCTTAGCATTTGGACAGATCTTAGACCCCTACCTCAAGGACACATCCTGCTATGCGAACCTTTTTAAGCCTTCTTTTGGCCCTTTGCATTGCGCTTGGCCTCGCCCAATCTGTGCAGGCAGAGCCCTTGATTGGTCTGAAACCTTGCAGCGAAGTTCCCGCCTTTCAGGCCCTGATGAACGAACGCCTGAGCAGCCTAGAGGAGAAGATCCTCAACGCCAGCCCTGCTATGGCTCCCGTCTACCAGCAAAAGCTGGCCCAAACCAGCAAGCGCTTTGAGCGCTACAGCAAGCTGCTCTGCGGCGAAGAGGGCCTGCCCCACCTGGTTACAGATGGTCGGTTGAACCATGCGGGCGAGTTTCTCATCCCCGGCCTGCTCTTCCTGTATATTGCCGGTTGGCTGGGCTGGGCGGGGCGTTCTTACCTGATCGCGGTTCGGGATGAGGATAGCCCCGAAATGAAAGAAAGCCTGATCGATGTACCGCTGGCGCTGCGGTGCTTCCTCACGGCTTTGGCTTGGCCTGCTGCTGCTTTCAAGGAGATTGCCAGTGGCGAAATTCGAGAGCCGGAAGCGGCTGTGCCCATCTCCCCCCGCTGAGGAGCTGAGCCCGGCTTTCTAACTCGATTTATTTAACTTTTGAGAGGCGTCTATGGCTGATTTCACCAAGTTTCTCACCACTGCTCCGGTGGCATTTATCCTGTTTTCCAGCTTTGTTTTTGCCCTGTTCATCGAGATCAATCGCTTCTTCCCCGACATTTTGACGTTCTGAGTGTAGGCCAGGGATCCCCAGTGCAACCATGCCCGACGGGATCCCTGCTTTTTTAGGCTTTTTTCCATCCTCCTTTGAACTGGACACAGAGTTGCTGAAATGGTCGAACCCAATGCCGATCCTGCTCCGTTGAATAGGTTGAACATGAATAAGAGATACGTCACCGTCCCTGAGGGAGATCCGCAAATTGGGGATCTCTGGACGCCGATCAACCACGCGCCTGTTGTCCGGCTGTTGATCGACTGGCTGCCCATCAACCGACCGGGATTGAGTTCCATTTGGCGGGGCTTGGAAATCGGTATGGCCCACGGCTATTGGCTGGTCGGCCCCTTTGCCAAGCTGGGGCCGCTGCGCAACGAGCCCATCGGTCTGCTGAGCGGCTTTTTGGGAGCCTGTGGCCTGATCTTGATTCTGACGGCGGCCCTTTCTCTCTACGGCACTGTCACTTCGCAGCGCAACATAGGGCCGGTAGGGGGATCCCAATCTTGGAGCGAATTGGCTGCCGGCTTCTTGGTAGGGGGCATGGGGGGGGCGATCGTCGCCTACCTGCTTTTGCTAAATGCGGATCTCCTGATTCCTGCGTCTTAATTGAGGCTATTGGCCTTCCATCACATCATCCACAACGTCTTTGATTGCCTCTCGAGCATCTTCGACTCCAGGGTGGGCGGCTGCTTCCGCTTGCTCGGCCCTGCCTTCCAGCCTTTCACGCTGATCGCTGGCCAGCTCACCCACAATTTCCTGGATTTTGCTCTCCAGATTCTTGGCAGTGGCTCCAACTTGCTTTTCAAGGCTCATAACATCGGCCCCTTCACCGGCTTTGCCCTGTCTACTCGATAGCACCTTTTCTCTTTGGGCCTCGTGATCCAAATCACCTGCAAGGCAGCAAAGAGGGTGGGTCGGGCTGGCAGACCAGAGGAAGCTTGTCTTAGCATGGACTGAATTCTGCAATGAGCCGATAACAGCGGTTCTAGAGATTTTTCTGCCTATCTTTCGTGAGCTGCTGTGAACGATCTGCTGTCCGAACCCACTTCTGAAAGGCTCTCCTTAGCCGAGATCCGTCGCCTATCGCCCGCAGCCTTGGCCTACCTGGGAGACGCCATTTACGAACTGCACGTGCGGCGGCAACGATTATTTCCGCCAGATCGACTGGAGCGCTATCATCAGCAGGTGGTGAGGCGGGTACGCGGCTCGGCTCAGGCCAAGTTGCTGTTGGCCCTGTTGCCCCATCTCAGCCCCGAGGAGCAGGAAATTGTCCGCTGGGGTCGCAATGGCTGCGGTCGCCCACCCCGACATCTGCCTCTGGCCGACTACCAAAACGCCAGCGGCCTGGAAACAGTTCTGGGCTATCTCTACCTGGCCAATCCCGAACGGCTGCGCCATATCCTCGCCCTCACTGATGTTTTGGCTGAGACCCTAGGCGAGTGGGAAGGTTAGGATAGTCTTTCTGTCTTTCCATTTCCACGCCCATGCCTAAGCCTTCTCAGCGCAAACCTGCTTCACGGCTGTCTCGCTCGGGCAAACCGCAGCGGCGAGGGGCAGGGCAATCCGTCAGCAAGCGGGTACAGCGGCCCAAACGCCGAGACGGGGATCCCAAGCTTGCCACCCAAGAGGCTCCGGTGAAGCCGATCCGCCGCAACGCACAGCGGCAGTGGCCCCAGGGCAAGGTGGCTCCTCAACCGGCAGGCCAACGAGATCCCGGCCTTCCCATGGGTGGGACAGGGGTTCTGCCGGAAGAAGTGCAGCTTCAGGCCGACCGGGATCCGCAGACCGAGCTGGAGCAAGAGATCATCTACGGTCGCCAGACGGTACTGGCCGCCCTGAGAAGTCAAGCCACCCTCAACCGGGTTTGGATCCTGCCGAGGTTGCGCTACAGCCCCCAATTTTTGTCTCTGTTGGAAGAAGCCAAAGCGCGGGGCACCGTTATCGACGAAGTGTCTCCAAAGCGGCTGAACGCCCTCACGGCTGGCGCCAACCACCAGGGTATTGCTGCCCAAGCCACGCCTTATCAGTACATGGATCTGGAGGATTTGGTGGAAAAAAGCCGGCAGGCCGGCCCCAATCCGGTGCTGGTGGTTCTAGACGGGATCCAGGATCCCCATAACTTGGGAGCCATTGCCCGTAGCGTAGAAGCTTTTGGCATGCAAGGGATGGTGATCCCCCAGCGGCGGGCAGCAGGAGTCACCTCGACGGTGATGAAGGTGGCGGCAGGAGCCCTCTCTACCTTGCCGGTGGCGCGGGTGGTGAATTTGAATCGGGCTTTGGAATACCTCAAAGAGCAGGGGTTTTGGGTTTATGGCACCACCAGCCGAGGGGCTGACCCCATCTATAGCGCCGATTTTCAGCGGCCCATTGCTTTGGTAGTGGGATCCGAGGGGGAAGGGATTAGCCTGCTCACACAACGCCATTGTGACCAACTGCTGTCCATTCCCTTGGCAGGCCGCACTGAAAGCTTGAATGCTTCTGTGGCCACCGGCATTGCCCTCTACGAAATCCACCGGCAGCGCTCTCCCCACCACCTCAAACGTGCCGAGATTGATACATTCCTCAACAAATCGTCAATAAAAGCAGTAGAATCTAGGGGATTGCAGAAAATATCCAATGATCGTTAGCACTTGTTAATGGGGGATGGATCCCGTGAGCAACCCTTTGGTCAGTCTGTTGGATAAGCTGCGCGGCCTGTCGGTCTGGATCGAGATCACCACCGAGGACTGCACCTACTACTACGGCCCCTTCTCCGATGAAGCTGAGGCGGAGCGGCTCAAAGGCCACTACATCGCCGACCTGCAAAAGGAAGGAGCCAAAAAGATCCAGGCTCTGGTGAAGAAAATGCGCCAGCCACAGTCTCTGACGGTGACCCGTACTCCGTCGGGAGCCCGTTCCTGATGTCTGCTACGGCTTATCAAGTAACCCTTCATCACCGCGGCCAAACCTACCGCTTCCCTGCCTCTGCGGATCAGACGGTCTTACAAGCTGCTCTTGAACACGGGATAGAGCTACCTTCCTCTTGTCAGGCGGGGGTTTGCACCACCTGTGCGGGGCGGCTGAAGTCGGGATCTGTGACTCAGACAGAGGCAATGGGGATTGGGCCAGAACTGCAGGCCCAAGGGTTTGTGCTGCTGTGTGTAGCCTATGCTACCTCCGATTTGGAGGTGGAGACCGATCAAGAGGAAGAGGTTTACCGTTTGCAGTTTGGCTCCTAACCGTGCCGGATTTCTGTTCAGGTCTACTTGTTAGTAGGTGTTGTAGTCATTTCGATTCAAACTAGGACACTGTACCCACAACTAAAACCTTGGTCGCGTCTTCGCGTCAGCGTTGCGGAGCAATAGCGTTGCGGAGCAATAATG
>NZ_JANSIH010000295.1:0-4170 GCF_047462075.1 Synechococcus sp. R55.2 | reverse complement strand
ATCGCTGCATAGTTGAACAGTGATGTTCAGCAGTGTTCAGCGTAAATGTATCAGAGACGCCGGCAGGAACGGACAAGAGGGGATCCCAGATGCTTCTACTGCGCCCGCAGAATAGAGCCCTGCTGTCGGGATCAACGCTGCCGCCCAGAGGGGCAGGTGGGACGCAGCGGGCAGCGGCCACATTCGGGCATACGGGCCTTGCAAATGCGCTTGCCCAGCCGGACAAAGTTGACGTGCAGGGAATAGGCTTTGCCTCTGGGGATCTGAGGGGAAAGCTGAGCAAAAGTGTCGTCGGGATGTTTGGCCCGCACCAAGCCCAGGCGGTTGGCCACTCGATGCACATGGGTATCCACCGGGCAGAGATCCCGACCCAGCCCGAACAACAACACACAGGTGGCGGTCTTCAGCCCTACCCCTTTTAACGAGAGCAGAAAGTCGAGGGCGCCGGCGTCGTCCAGGTCGCGCAGAAAGTCGAGGCTCAGGGATCCCTGTCGTTCTTGAATGGCGGCCAAGATCTCCTGAATGCGGGCTGCCTTGAGGTGGGCTAAGCCGCCGGAGCGGATCACCTGGGCCAGATCTGCCGGATCGGCAGCCAAGACCGCTTCCCAAGAGGGAAAGGCGGCTTTGAGGGCGCGGAAGGCACGGCTGCTGTTGGTGTCAGTGGTGTTCTGGGAAAGGATCGTGCCCACCAACTCGTCCAGGAGATCCGGGCGGGGGGAAAGCCCATCGGGAGCCCGCTGGGGGATCCCGAAGCACTGCTCTAGCCGCATCAACAGCGATTCCATCCTGTCGGCGGGCGGGAGTTCCGCCAGCAGGGCAGGGGGCTCCGCTGCTTGAGCGGGCGCAGGCGGGCAGTGGGAAAGACCATCCACTCTCTGCTGGACCACAGCTTAACGGGCAGAACTTTGGCGGATTTCCTGCAACAGGCGGGCAAGAACCTTGCTGGCATTGGGAGGAGCTGCGGCCTGCAAGCGAGCGGCCATTTGGGCAACCACCTGCGGCTGGGCCAACCAGGTCAACACCGTTTGCCGCAGCAAGTCCAGATTCTCTTCGGATTCTCGCATGACCACCCCCCCACCGCGCCCCACGAAGGCCAGAGCATTCTGATACTGATGATCCTCAGCGGCAAAGGGATAGGGGATCAAAATGGCTGGGGTGGCGGTGGTCAGCAACTCCGCCAGGCTCATGGCTCCGGCGCGGCTAATGGCAAAGTTGGCCCGCTGCAACAAGGCAGCTACATCTCGACGGAAAGGAAAGGGCCGGTAGCGGGGATGGCTGGGGATCCTGGCTTCCGGATCTTGAGCTTCGCTGCCGCCGGTCAAATGCACAATCCAGGCCCCCGCCTCCAACCAAGCTTCGGCACAGGCGGCCACCATGCGGTTGAGGCCCCGCGCCCCTTGGCTGCCCCCCATGACCACAATGAGGGGATCCCCGTCGGGAATGGGGAGGTCGGCAGGGAAAGGCTGGGGCGTGTAGAACTCGGCCCGCACCGGCGTACCCACCACTTGGGCAGCCACCCCTGGCAAATGCTCTGCCGTCTCTGCCATGCCCAGCGCCACCACCTGACAAAATCTCCCCAACCAACGGGTCACTTTGCCCGGGATCCGATTGGACTCGTGCAGCAACACCGGTACCCCCAGCGAGCGGGCGGCCAAAATGGCCGGAGCGGCAATGTACCCACCGGTGGTCAGGACAATATCAAACCGTCCCGACATAAGGAGTCGGCGCACTTGTAGGGTCGCACGGGCCAGTTGGGCCAAGGCCTGCAGCCTGTGGAGAGGGGATCCCTGCCAGCCCGACATGACGACCCGGTGCAAGGGATACCGCTCCCGCACCAGCTTCCCTTCCATCCGATCCGGCACCCCCAGCCATTCGATCTGCCAGTCGGGCAACTGCTCGGCAATAGCCAAAGCCGGAAAAATGTGGCCACCAGTGCCACTGGCAGCAACCAGCAGCCGCGGGCGTGAAGCTGGATCCTTGGCGCGTATATCCACCCGTGTGCCGATTAGGGATCCCTGAGACCTTCAGGAGTTGTTGGAGCTGACATAGCGCAAGAGGGTGCCCCGTTGCCCCAGAATAAACCCTTGCTCGGGGCCGAAAAACTCAATGCTGTAGAAGTTGGCGGGGATGTTGCTGAGTTTCTTGGCCTGCTCCCAGGTTTTGCCACCGTCAGGGCTGTGGATCAGGGTAGCGCCACCCCCCACCACCCACAGGTCGTGGTCGTTTTGATAGGCGGCATTGAGGTAGCCAAAGCTGAGGGCCCGCCCCGGACGCAGCGGCGACGACCACTGGCCGGAGGTGAAGTCATCGGTAAAGGCGATCTCCGCCCCTTGGTTCAATTTCCAAGCGCTGCCGTGGGGGCCAAAGCCCATGTTTTGAATGCGGCGGGAGCTTTCCCGCGGGTAGGGCTTCCAGGTGCGACTTTCAGGAGTGTACAGAAAGTAGAAGCTGCCCCGCGACGACACCGCCAGATATTCGCCTTCAGGGCCGCGGGCAATGTTTTTGATGGCCCCAATCGGCTCATCCACTTGGGCATGCCAGGTCTGACCGCCATCTTCGGTGCGGTAGATGGCCCCCACATTGGTCACCATTTCGGCGGCGCCAGGGCCCAGAGCCTGGATCAAGAGCGGCTCCCCTGGCAGTTGGTTGTTGAGGCGGATGGAAGTCCAGTCGGATCCCTCGTTTAGGGTGTGGAGGAGGATCTTCGGCTGCCCGGCCACCCAGCCTTCTGCCCCAGCAAAGCTAATGGAGGCCAGGTAGGCTTCCGGCTCCAGACCCGGCAGCTCCCGCACCTGCCAGTGCAGACCCCCATCGCGGGATTCCAGCAGCGTCGCCTTGTCTCCCACCAACCAGCCATGGGAAGGGGTGGTGCCGGTGAAGGCAATGTCCAGCAGAATGTTCTGGGTGGGCACTTCCACCTGCTGCCAGGGGACCACCCGCATGTTGGGCATCCGCGCCGCCATTAGCAGCACCGAGACAGCAATCAGCAGCACCAGCCTCAGGGGTTTGAACATCTTGACCCTCACTCGACGAAATAGAAACTCATCAAAAATAAAAATCCCAGCGCCAGTCCCAAGAAGATCAGCAGGTTCTTTTGAGCAGGGGTCATCACGTTCACCCCCAGGCCGTAGCGCAAGTTCTCTTGAAAACCGGAAGGCTTGCCCTTGGCGCCCACTGCTTGGAACGAGCGCTTACCGGCTCGGCACACCGGACATTTCCAATCGGCTGGCAATTCCTCAAACGGTACGCCCGCCGGGATCCGATTGAGCTGATCCCCCTTGGCCGGTTCGTAAACATAGCCACAAGAACGACATTCGTAGCGCTGCATCCGCAGGGGATCGCTGAGCTGCGCATCGGTTTCATCTTCCGGCAACTCAATGAGCCTCGGTGTCTTGGGAGAACGGGGTTGAACACCGGGATCCGGTTGCGAGCCATTCATGGTCAGGGAGCCATCCGCATCGTCGATCCTATTATGAGAGGAATTGTTACAAAAATCTACTCAGACCCTTTCTTGTTGCTCAGGGGGATCCCGCACCAGCCTGGGATGCCGACCTGAAGAGACTTATCCGGTGGACACAGGGATCCACCAGGGGGATCCTATGTTATGTTTTGGCTATCTTGCCCTCAGTGTTGTGCAAGCGGGTGCCTTTCATGACCACGCCCCCTCGCCGACCGGCCCTCAATCACGTGCTCATCGTCAAGGATCGTCACGGGCCAAAAGCCTACTGGTTGACGGCTGAGCTCTACTCCTTAGGCCGGGATCCGCGCAACAGCATTCGCATTGACTCCCAGTACGCCTCTCGCTACCACGCCATTTTGGTTAAGACAGAATCCCCCTCTTCTCCCGATGGGTTTACCTACCAAATCATCGACGGAGACATTCAGGGCACCCCCAGCACCAACGGCCTTTACGTGCGTGGGCAACGGGTGGAATTTCGGGATCTTGAGGACGGGGACGAGATTCAGTTTGGCAACGATGCCACCGCTACCTACTCGCTGCAAAATAAGGATCTGGATGAAATTCTGGCTACCTTTGAAAACACCCAGATCGTTGGGCTGTAGGAAGCTGCCTTCCCTGTTGGGTCTTGGCCTGTCCCGTCTGCATGCTGGTTGAAGGGTTAACCGGCGCTTGGAGAGGGGATCCCGTCGCCGTATTTTCGGGATCGCTTG
>NZ_JANSIH010000294.1:0-623 GCF_047462075.1 Synechococcus sp. R55.2 | reverse complement strand
GGGTTGCAGCGCCTGGATCAAAGTCTGGGGATCCACCTGGCCGGCGGCGTTCACCAGCAGACGGGTGACCTGCCAGCCTTGGGACTGCAACTGGCGGGCAGCATTCTCCACCGAGGCGTGCTCGACGCTGGAGATGATGAGATGTTGGGGAGTAGAGTAGCGCTGGGCCACCCCAAACAGGGCCAGGTTGTTGGACTCCGTCCCGCCTGAGGTAAACAGCAGCGCCTCCGGCTCACAGTTAAGCAGCTCGGCCACCTGCTGCCGCGCCCGCTCCATGGCCATGGCGGCCCGTTCTCCCCACCCGTGCAAGCTGGAGGGGTTGCCCCAGCTTTCCTGCATCGCCATCTGCATGGCCTCGATCACCTCAGGCCGAGGCGGAGTGGTGGCGCTGTGGTCAAAGTAGAGGGCAGGATCCAAACGCAACATGCCAGCTCGACCAGCCGGGGCTCCGTGTTCCTATCTTAAGATCCTTGGCCAGTGTTGCCCAACGCTGGCAGCAGCTTCCCCTTGTTGAGGCCAAACCCGCTGGAGGCAAATTGAGCCTGCCTACTTGAAAAGACTAGTACGCTGGCGGTGCATCACCACCGACTCCACCAAGCCGATGGCCAGAAAATTGGTCAGCA
>NZ_JANSIH010000293.1:0-624 GCF_047462075.1 Synechococcus sp. R55.2 | reverse complement strand
CCACCACTACCCGCTCGCCCGTGGTGGGAAAGTTTTTCAGCAGAGGGCGGGAGTTTTTGTAGCAGCAGTGCTCTGACCACATCACCCCAAACATGGCCAGCTCGTTGGGGTTGGGATCCCGGCCCAGCTGCTGCTGGATCTGTTGATATTCCGCCGGGGAAAGGCCGTGGGCTTTTAAGTCTTCGAGAGTATAGGGCATAGTGCTCCAATTGCCCCTAGCTTAGGTCAACAACCCAGGGCCCAAGAGACGGGCCTGACGCTCTTCCAGTATGCGGCTTAAGGGGGGCCAGCGCTTCAGGTCGGGGTCTTGGACAATAAGCTGCTCTGCCGCCTGGCGGGCCAGCTGCAGCACCTCTTGATCCTCCATGAGACTGGCCAGGGCAAAATCGGGTAGCCCCGACTGGCGGGTGCCCATCACCTCCCCTGGGCCGCGGAAGCGCAGATCCATCTCGGCAATGAAAAACCCGTCGTGGGACTGCTCCAGCACCTTGAGCCGCCGCAGGGCCTCCTCGCTTTTGGATCCTGTCATCAGGATGCAGTAGGCCTGGTCAGATCCCCGCCCTACCCGCCCCCGCAGTTGGTGCAGTTGGGAGAGCCCGAAGCGCTCTGCGTGCTCCACCAGCA
>NZ_JANSIH010000292.1:0-624 GCF_047462075.1 Synechococcus sp. R55.2 | reverse complement strand
AAATAACGGGGATAGTCTTTGGCCCAGATCTCCGCCCCTTGAGTATGGGATCCCTCGGGATTGTCTGGGGTGATCTCGAATTGATTGATGCAGCGAATGCTGGAGCGCTCCGACGTGTAGAGCCAGAGCCCCACCCGTGCCACCCCCAGGGTATGGGCGGCTGTAGTACAAATCTGTTGCAGAGCAGCTTGTAAGTCTCCTTGGCTGAGGGCTTTGTGCCGGGTGAGCTCCATCAGAGCCCGGTTGTGCTCCAACAGTTGCTTTTGGCTGCGCTGTAGCTGCCACTCCACTTGCTTGCGTGCTGTGATGTCCTGACAGGAGCCGACAATTCGGCTGATTGGCTTGTTCTCCTCAACTACTGGAGAAAGGGTAACGATTAGAACATGGGTCGACTCTGGGTCGGGAGCGGCAGAGGCCGTTAAGCTCAGCTCGAAGCTCACTTGCCGGCCATGGCTGAGGCAGTGTTCGGTGTGCAGTTGAATCTGCGCAGCCAGAGAAGGCGGTAGACAACTCTGGAGCTCTTCTCCCTCGATAGGTCGAGAGGAGAGAAAAAACATCCTGCAAAAAGCCGGGTTACCCACCAAAAACCGACAGCGCGGCTGAGGTGCGCCTCTTTCTGGCTCC
>NZ_JANSIH010000291.1:0-626 GCF_047462075.1 Synechococcus sp. R55.2 | reverse complement strand
ATCAGCAGTGGTCCTATAAGCCTTTCCCTGTCCTTTGCACTCATTCCTGGTCGACTCCAGAGGCTTATCGACAGGCGGCAGCTCCGCAACCTGTTATGAATGCTTATCTAGATCTGCAGCAGTTGGTTCAAGCCTACCAGAATGCCGTGGCGCTGGTTTACCCAAGTGCATATGAGGGATTCGGGCTACCCGTATTGGAGGCCATGGCCTGTGGGACCCCTGTCATTATCTATCCCAACTCTGCCTTAGTGGAAGTAGGAGGAGAAGCTGCATTTTATGTAGAGGACTCTTTGTCGGACACCTTGGTTCAGGTTCTGGATCCCAAGTTGCGCGCTGAGAAAGTCAGGAAAGGCTTAGAGTGGGTTAAGTCTTTTGCCTGGGAGCGCATGGCTAAAACCATCCAGGAAGTTCTGCACCTTGCAGTCAAGCCAAGCCTAACAGCCTTGTAGTCTTGGCAAGCATCTTGCTGCTAACCAGTTTCACAGTGCCCCCACTGCCGGTGTGAAACCTCAATCCCTAACTTCTGGAGGAAGGGTCACTCTGGCTCGAGCCTGGGCAACCAACCCATCCACGTACTCGTTCCAGCGCAGACCTTGGTGGGCTGGGATCCAAACCACCTGCACCTG